>JAFPPJ010000231.1 GCA_017410745.1 Oscillospiraceae bacterium | reverse complement strand
ATACACACAGGCTTGACAGAAAGGGCATAATAATCATAGCCCACGGCTTCGGCGGAGGCGGACACAACTCATACATGAACGTGGCTGACCGTTTCTCACAGGCAGGATATGATGTATTCGCCTATGATGCGACGGGATGCGATGAGAGCGAGGGCAGCGGTGTAGGCGGACTTCCGCAGGGAGTGATCGACCTTGATCATGCCATAAGTTTTGTGGAAAACACCTTCCCCGATGAGCCGATAGGACTTTTCGGGCACAGCTGGGGCGGATACTGCGTGAGCAGCGTGCTCACCTATCATCCGGAGGTAAAGGCAGTTATAGAATGCTCGGGCTTTTCCCGTTCATCGGATATGTTCGAGTTTGAGGGCAAGCGGCAGGCAGGCGATGCTATATACGCCATGCTCCCCTTTGTAAAGATGTATGAGCAGATAAAGTACGGCAAATATGCGGATAATACCGCTCTTGACGGATTTGCCGCAAGCGATGCAAAGGTCATGGCGGTACACAGTGCAGACGATACTGTAGTACCCATAGAACAAGGCTTTGACATATACCGTGAGAAATATGAGAATGATCCCCGATTCACATTCGTGCGCTTTGAGGATCACGGCCACAACAATATATTCGATGACGGTGCATTTTTCGAAGAATTCAACAAGGGCTATGATGCATGGAGAGATGCTCTTGAATATGACATAAGCGCAAAGGAAAACTACGAACGCTATAAGAAAGATCGTGCGGATTATTTCCACAACAACCTTGATATGTACGGATACACACATTCACTTGATGAGGAGCTTTTCGACACATTCGTGAAGTTCTACGATGACAATATGGCTGCATGACAAGCGCCGCATATCCGACTCGGATATGCGGCTTTTTGCGGAAGCGGGCTTTATGTTCATATAACGATAATGCAGCATAAATCAAGTTATATAACAGGATAAAGCGGTGTTCTCTGTCGCTTCAATGCAAACGGAGTTTGCAAAGGCTTATTTAAGAAGGCATACTATTTTCAATTTGTTCCTGCCGTCCTGGTAGCTGTGCTCGGTGTCGGAGGATATACTCTTTACCAGCACCGAGGACAGAAGGCTGCCGCTCTTCAGGGGGTCATAGCTTTCGCCACAGTATTCAAGCGTGAGCGCCGCATTGCCGTCGGTTTCGGATATCTCGACTGTTATATCTATCGGGAATACACCTTTGCGCTGCACAAGTCCCTGCATGACCGTCTCCTCGAATATCAGGCGCAGGGTGTTTATCGCCTTGTCGGAAAGGAGATTTTCTTTACCGAACACATCTATCTGTGATGACATACCGATGAAATCAAAATCTTCATTTTCTACGGACAGATGCAGCTGCTTCAGTCTCTTTATGAATATTCTTGTTTTCTCACGCTTAGGGTGATCGAATATCTCCTCGGGAGTGCCCTCCTCGTATATTCCGCCCTCATCCATGTAGAATACCCTAGTGGATACATCGCGCGCAAACTTCATCTCATGGGTGACTATCATCATAGTCATGCCGTCCTTGGCAAGACCGCGTATTACCTGCAGCACCTCTCCTACCATAGTCGGGTCAAGCGCAGAGGTAGGCTCGTCAAACAGTATCATTTCAGGCTT
>JAFPPJ010000020.1 GCA_017410745.1 Oscillospiraceae bacterium | reverse complement strand
TCTATCCTCGGAAAGCAGGATAGTGCGGTTGGCAGGCGGATATGTCTGCACCCACCCGCCGGGCAAAGCCCGGAGTTACCCGGGACGCATTTGAGTGGGACTGATGTTCTATCCCCGGAAGCAGGCTGAGCCTGCACCCACCCGGGACGCATTCGAGGGGGACTGATGTACTATCCTCGGAGCATTGGACAGTACAATTGGCTGTCAATCTGGCAAAGCCGACGGGCATTTGAGGGGAAGATATTATTCTATCCTCGGAGCGTTGGACGGGACAATTGGCAGGCGGGGTCTGCACAGAATATTGATCAAGGATGGTGAAACGGTGTCTTCTGCATGGATATTGCTCGGCAATACTTCTGCCACCACATACATACTCATCGCGGTCGTGGCGGGTATCGTAGTAATAGGCACAGTCATTGCCGGACTGCTGACAAAGAAAAAGAAATGATTAGAAGTTTCTTAGAAAGCTTAAATTTTCTGATTTTTATTGATTTTTCTGACAGGATATGATAAAATACAAAGTGGGCGCAGAGCCCGTGTATATGAATTATAATTACAGGAGGTCATCTTATGGGACTTATTGCTGCTGCTGTCGGAAGTGTATCCGGCACACTGAAGGATTCTTGGAAGGAAGTCATTGAGCCTGCCGATATGAATGAGACCACTCTTCTTGTAAGAGGTGTTGCTGCAAGAAAGGGCGGCTCCAATACCAAGGGCACCGAGGACTATGTGTCCAACGGCTCTATAATCCATGTATATCCCAATACTCTCATGCTGCTCATAGACGGCGGTAAGATCGTTGACTACTGCGCAGAGGAAGGCTACTATGAGGTGAACAATTCCAGTTCTCCCTCCCTCTTCAACGGTGACCTTAAGGAATCTCTCAAGGACACATGGAAGAGATTCCAGTTCGGCGGTGTTCCCTCTCAGAAGCAGCTGGTATACTATGTCAATACCGCTGAGATAAAGGGTATCAAGTTCGGCACGAGAAATCCCGTACAGTACTTCGATAATTTCTACAATGCAGAGCTTTTCCTGAGAGCACACGGCACATACTCCATAAAGATAACCGATCCTCTCAAGTTCTATGCTGAGTTCGCACCCAAGGGCACATCCAGGATAGATGCCAAGAACCTTTCCGACCAGCTCTTCTCCGAGTTCATGGATGCGCTGCAGGCGGCTATCAACCAGATGTCCGTTGACGGCGTAAGGATCTCCCAGATCACATCCAAGTCAAGAGAGCTGTCCAAGTACATGGCTCAGACACTTGATGAGGACTGGAGCGACCTGAGAGGCATAGAGGTATGCTCTGTGGGTATCGCAAGCATATCCTACGATGATGAGAGCAAGGAGCTCATCAATATGCGCAACAAGGGCGCTATGATGGGCGACCCCAATATCCGCGAGGGCTTCGTACAGGCTTCTGTGGCACAGGGCATACAGGCTGCAGGCTCTAATACTGCCGGTGCCGGCACTGCATTCATGGGCGTCGGCATGGGTATGAACGCTGCAGGCGGCTTCATGTCAACAGCTTCACAGACCAACGCATACCAGATGCAGCAGCAGGCTCAGGCTCAGGCTGCACAGGCACAGGCAGCTCAGAGCGGCTGGACTTGTTCCTGCGGCACTGTGAACCAGGGCAACTTCTGCGGTGGCTGCGGCAAGCCCAAGCCTGCACCTGCAGGAAGCTGGACATGTGAGTGCGGCACTGTAAATCAGGGCAATTTCTGCGGCGGCTGCGGCAAGCCCAAGCCTGCGGCAGACGGCAAGTGGACATGCTCATGCGGCACTGTCAACGAAGGCAAGTTCTGCGGCGGCTGCGGCAAGCCGAGAGCATAAGATGAATACAGCAGCCGTATCGTAACGTTGCAGGATGCGGCTGCTTTATCTCTTTAGAGGGAAAGGACGGAAGGCTATGGGGCTGATGGATGTTATCTGGCTTGTCATGGGTGCACTGATAATCATCATACTTGCTAAGGCTATCATTGCACAGGTGCGCTTCAAAAAGAACGGGATAAGGATAACGGCACATATACAGGGATATGTTGATCAGAACGGAAAGCCGTTCGCTCAGTATCTGTTCGAACACAACGGGCAGAGCTATACCGCATCGGGCTACTATGCAGATGAATCTCCGGCACCGGATACCGACCGTGAGATACTCTTCCTCCCCGACAATACGGAATATGTTATGACGGATGAGGACATCAAGATGAAGCTGTGGCAGATAGGCGGGATAATCGCAGGCGCGGTCGTTGTATCCATTGAGGTAATAAAGATACTTCGTGTGATCGCCGGATAACGGATAGGCAGGTAGCTATGGAAATGACAACTGTATCATATAAGTGCCCTAACTGCTCGGGTGAGCTGAAATGGTCGCCCGATGATCAGAAATACGCCTGTGAATGGTGTGCATCCCTCTTCACGGAAGAGGAGATAAACCAGCACCAGCCTCAGGAGCAGACGCAGGAGGATGTGAACTTCTCCGAGGACACGGATCTGTACATATGCTCGAGCTGCGGCGCATCCATATTCTGCGACCACAACACCGCAGCCACGTTCTGCTACTACTGTCACAACCCCGTATCTCTGCAGGGCCGTCTGACGGGTGCATACAAGCCCGAGAAGATAATACCCTTCAAGCTCAGCCGTGAGAAGGCTGAGGAAGAATTCGGCAATCTCGTGAAGAAGAAGTGGTTTCTGCCCTTCGGCTTCTGGGGACAGTCCACGCTTGAGAAGATGACGGGCATATACGTTCCCTTCTGGATAGCGGACAGCCATGTGGATGCACATGTTGATGCCACATCCATTGAGAAGATAGAGCGCCGCCACGGTGACCGTGTACATGTTACGGAGAGGCACTACGCTCATTCCCGCAGTGCTAAGATGTACTACGAGGGGATACCTGCGGACGGCTCGAAGAAGATAGACGACAATATCATGGATTCCATAGAGCCTTTCAACTATGCGGATCTCAAGGATTTCAACATGTCGTATCTGTCTGGCTTCCTGTGCGACAAGTACGATGTTGACAAGGCGGAGGTGCTCCCCCGCATAAAGGACAGGATAGAGAAGGCGGCTACGGAAAAGCTGCTTTCGGACATAACGGGGCCGGGTGCTGTGGTGCTGACATCCAAGAATGTGCGCCTTCTCGACACCAAATGGCATTACATGCTGATGCCCGTATGGTTCTTCACATACAAATGCAGGGGCAAGATATACGACTTTGCGCTCAACGGTCAGACCGGCAAGGCTGCGGGACAGTACCCCGTATCCATCGCAAAGCTGTTCATGCTTGCGGCTGCCATAACGGGCATAGTCGGTGCGATAGCCTATTTCATCCTGAAGTGATCGGCGGTGATATGATGAAAAGAATATCTGTGATACTTGGCATCATACTTGCTATGATGTGCGGTGCGAGCGTATCCGCCGAGATATACCTTGACGACAGGCTCGGACTTTACGGCGACAGCACGGAGGAAGTGCGTCAGATGATGCAGGATGCCTCCGACAAGACCGGCTGGAACATAGGCATAGTGACCTGTGACTATGGTTATAACATGGATATATACAGTGACGATGAAATTTATGATATGGCAGGCGCAGAAGCAGAAAAACTTGTTGGTAGTGTGTTCGGAGAAGACACTAATAGTGTTTTGTTCCTTTGCGAGTATTCATGCAGATATGTATGTATAAATAATGAACCGAGACGCTATATACAGGGTAAGCGGTTCGATGATATGGATAATCAAATAAGAGATCGTTATTATGATTATGACGATTTTGGGACGGCTAAAGCTTTTCTTGACAATGTAGTATACTGTTACAATTTGGGACCTACTACAGAAGAAGAGATGAAAGATTATGGCCATGTTGATGAAAATGGTTATTATACTCAGTTTCCAGAAGACAATTCTGCTATATACATCGCCATCGGCATAGGGCTTGTGATATCGCTCATCGTGGTGGGCTGCATAGTATACACCTACCGCAAGCCTCAGCCCCTTACGGCGAATGAGTATCTCGACCGCAACTCCTTTGACATGTATCAGCGCAAGACGATACTTGTGAGCACGAGGAACTACAGC
>JAFPPJ010000230.1 GCA_017410745.1 Oscillospiraceae bacterium | reverse complement strand
GCTATGAAGTGATCCTCACCAGATAAGTTTTCCGCCGTCCGGGTCTGACCCTGACGGCGTTTTTTTATAGAAGCGGCATATAAGGCGGTATGCAGATGATGTTACAGCGGCATTCCGACGGTTTGACATACAGGTTTCCCGAAAATGCTTGACAGAGTCGGTTTGATCTGGTAGAATTGATTTACCGAAGTCAGTTTCACCTAAACAAGTTACGGTGAAATCAATTTCGGTGAAATCAACTTAGGCTGATCGGAGAAAGGAGCTTTTGCTTCTCCGCCCGGGTAGAAGAGCAAGCTGACAAAGACAACAGGCTCCTCCTTGTCGGGATCAACAAAATGTTTGAAGAAAAATAAGCAAGACTATACCGCCGCCCGGTACTCCGAGCGGCGGTAAGATCATTTATCGAACATGTCCGATGCTTCCTGCAGCAGCGAGATTATCTCAAGGTGCTGCGGACAGACGGATTCACACTGACTGCAGGCTATGCAGTCCTTTGCCTTTCCGCCCTTTGCAGTGGCAGCCCTGTAGAAGTTAGCGGGGCGCCATGCGGTATTGTCAAGTCTCTTAGCGTTCACCGCACTGAATATATCGGGTATGCTTATCTCCATCGGGCAGCCGTCCGTACAGTAACGGCAGGCTGTGCAGCCTATCAGCGGCACGTCGCGCATTATGCCGCGCACCTTCGTCACCGCAGCCTGTCCCGCTTCATCAAGGGGCGTGAAGTCCTTGAACAGTGCGATGTTCTCCGCCATCTGCTCGGCATTTGACATTCCCGAAAGTATCGTCATCACTCCGGGCAGAGAGCCCACGAACCTGAGCGCCCATGAAGCCGCCGACTTTGTAGCATCGGCCTCCTCGAATACCTTGGCGCACCTGTCGGAAATATTTGCCAGTGTGCCGCCCTTTACAGGCTCCATGATTATCATGGGGATGTTGCGTGCGTGAAGTATATCATACAGTGCACCCGACTGTATAACGGGATCGTCCCAGTCAAGGTAGTTGAGCTGTATCTGTACGAACTCAGTCTCCGGATGCGCATCGAGCACCCTTTCAAGCAGTGCGGGAGTACCGTGGAACGAGAATCCGAGATGCTTTATCAGCCCCTCTTCCTTCTTCTTCATGCCCCACGCAAAGCAGTCATACTTCTCATAGTCGTCAGTATTGCCGTCCTCTATGGAGTGGAGGAGGTAATAGTCGAAATACCCTGCGCCCGTGCGTTCGAGCTGTTCATTGAATATCCTGTCCCTGTCGCTGTTATCCTTGATACACCATATGGGCAGCTTTGTCGCCACAGTGAAGCTCTCCCTGGGATAGCGCTTCACGATGCACTCCCTCACAGCCACCTCGGAGTTGCCCCCGTGATATACATAGGCGGTGTCAAAGTAATTCATCCCCGATGCAAGATACGAATCCACCATCGCGTTCACACGCTCATAGTCGATCTTCCCCTCCGTCTCGGGCAGTCTCATAAGGCCGAAGCCCAGCTTTGGTGCTTTTGAAATATCGATCATAATGTCACCTCGTCAAAGTAGTGCTCTGCGGATACTATACTATGATTATAACCGCTTTCCGCGATAAAATCAAGCGAAAAATTGCTTATTTAGATGAGAGGGCAGAGGGGCAAGTTAAACTATACCCATAAAATCGGACACATCTATCCGGTACTTATCCCTATCCCATATCGGGAACTTGGGGGCACAGCCCCCCATTAAGAATGTGAAGCAAACATC
>JAFPPJ010000229.1 GCA_017410745.1 Oscillospiraceae bacterium | reverse complement strand
TGAATGTAATTACGGCGATTATCGCACTTTTACGCCATAAAAACGCAAATTCCTCTCAGACCTTGCAAGATGTTTGACAACCGCGGAATAATGTGGTATAATAATAGTGTGTGTGCCGAAAAGCCGCATAGTCTTACAGCAAGGAGTGATCAGATGACAGTAGACACATGGGAGATCGTGACACCCGTCTCATATATGATAGGTGTAAAAGAAGAAGTCATAGATGAATACCTTGACAGTGAGATACTCAAACAGCTTAAAGAAAACAAAGAGGCCTGTATTATCCGATATCTTAACAGACTTCGCACCACAATGTTCCAGAAATTCAGGAAGACCGACGATGAGATGCGTTATAATCTGAAAAACCTGAATACGATAGAATGGTTCGATCATGATGAGATAAAGAAGCTCGAAAAATGGGGATGCCGCCTATTGATGGCAAATACCAGGTCGGAGCAGTATCAGCTCAGATTTCAGGAGCTTATCAATGAGCATATAGACAACTGCCGAAGCCTGTTCCCTGAGTGGGTGAACTGGGATTATATCCGAGAACTCTTTGTGATACCCCATTATATGAAGAAGAATGTGATGAAGAAAGAGTTCGACAAGTATATGGCGAACATCAATCACTATCCGTTCCAGATGTATATATACTGGGAGCCCTCGGATCAGGGGAATATACTGTTCTCGGACGGTAAGTTCCTCAAGACATTGTACGCGATGCACGGCGATTATATCGAGGATCAGTCGAGATACCGCGATGCGCACGAGGATACCAAGAGGAGCATATACAACTTCATCGAGGAATCGGATAAGGTCATCATAGTGGTGGACTGCGAAAATTCCGATGCATACAAGCTGTACAACGTGCTGAAAAACCTCGATCAGGAAATGCTCGGGAAAATAGAAAAGATAGTCCTTTATGACGACTATCACACGGGTACGGGCTGGGATCACCTTGAAAAGTATACCCGCATCCCCGTAGAGCATGAGGAAGTGGAAAGGGTCACGGATCAGAAATCCCTTGTGGACATAAAGATGACCGCAGGCGTGTGCCGTGACTATTATCTGAACAATATCACGTCGTTCATACTGTTTTCATCGGATTCGGATTACTGGGGGCTGATATCATCGCTGCCCGATGCGGATTTTCTCGTGATGTACGAGGATTCAAAGGTGGGCAAGGCGATAAAGGATGCTCTCTCCGCACGAGGTATCTACTACTGCTCCATAGACGATTTCTGCTCCGGAAATACGGAGGAATTCAAGAGGGCAGTAATGTTCGCAGCACTTGAGGAAAAGCTGCCGGATCTTCTCGGCATGAATTCGCGGGAGCTTCTTGAGGAGCTTTATACTCAGACAAGGATATATGCGAGCGAAAGTGAGAAAAACATATTTTACAACCGGTATATCAAGACACTGCGTCTTAAAATAGATGCAGACGGGGTATTCCAGGTTGTGATAGATAAATAGGGAGGCAGAGGATGGCTGATAACAAAAGACCGACCGGACGAGATACCCGTACATCGGGCAAAAGTTCGGGCGTAAACCTCAGAGGTGACGGACTGGGCACAGGCCCTGTCGGATCACAGAACGGATATTCGGGCAGGAAAGGCGGCGCATCGGGAGGTCAGAGGGCTGCGATCGGCGGCGGATTTTCCACGATCGTGATAATACTGCTGATAGTCCTGTTCGGCGGTCACGGCGGACAGCAGGGCACGACGGATACCGGCTATAACTATGACGAGCCTGCGTATACACAGCCGCCTGCGATAACGCAGACCGTGAACACGGGCAAGCCCGATACTACGGTAGCAGCAGGCTCAAGGGAGAAGCGCACCAAGATACTCGGCGGCGGCGCAGATACAGTGACGCTCATGGTATATATGTGCGGCACAGACCTTGAATCAAAGTATGGCATGGCGACCAACGACCTGCGCGAGATGGCATCTGCGTCCTACGGGGACAATGTGAACATCCTCGTGTATACGGGCGGATGCAATGCATGGAAGACCAACGGCATATCAAATTCGGTAAACCAGATATACCGCGTGAAAAGCGGCGGACTTGAAAACCTTGTCAAGGATGACGGCGCAAAGACCATGACCGATCCTGCCACCCTTACATCATTCATCAAGTACTGCGCAAACAACTTCCCCGCAAACAGATACGAGCTCATACTCTGGGATCACGGCGGAGGCTCGGTCAGCGGCTACGGCTACGATGAGAAGTACAAGTCATCGGGCTCGATGCGTCTCGGCGAGATCGACAAGGCACTGAAAAATGCGGGCGTGACCTTCGATTTCATCGGGTTCGATGCGTGCCTTATGGCAACGGCAGAGACCGCTCTCATGCTCGACAACTATGCGGATTATATGATAGCATCCGAGGAGACAGAGCCCGGTATCGGATGGTACTACACCAACTGGCTCTCCAAGCTCGGCTCTGATACCTCGATGCCCACTGTGGACATTGGCAGGAACATCATAGATGATTTCACCGCAGCCTGCTCACAGCAGTGCAGAGGCCAGAAGACAACGCTTTCCATCACAGACCTTGCGGAGTTCCGCAACACAGTGCCCGATAAGCTTTCCGCTTTCTCCGATTCCATAAGCACCATGATATCCGACAACAACTACAAGAGCATATCGGATGCGCGCTATGTGACGAGAGAATTTGCCGCAAGCTCCAAGATAGATCAGGTAGACCTTGCGGACTTTGCGGTGAATGTGGGCAATGCCGAGGGAAAAGAACTTGCAGCTGCGATAAAGGATGCTGTAAAGTATGAGAGAAGCGCCAATATAAGCAATGCATACGGCATATCGGTATACTTCCCCCTCAAGCGCACATCCTATGTGGATGCGGCGTGCAGTGAATACAGCGAGATAGGCATGGATGATTCCTATGCCCGTGCCATAAGGCAGTTTGCGAGCCTTGAGGTGAGCGGACAGGCAGTATCTGGCGGCGGCTCTCCCGTAGCATCACTGTTCGGAGACGGCTCATCGGGCGTAGGTGCAGATGTGGTCGGCTCTCTCCTGAGTGCGTTCCTCAGCGGCTCGGACGGTTCTGGATTCCTTTCCGACAGAGCAATGACCGATGATGAGATGAGCGACTATCTCACGATCAACCATTTCGACAGCTCATCGCTTTTCTGGAACGAGGCAGACGGCGAATACCGCCTTACTCTTTCGGATCAGCAGTGGGATATGGTACACGATGTGGATATGAATATGTTCGTGGATGTGGGCACAGGCTATGCAGACCTCGGCATAGACAATCTCTTCACTACTGACGGAAATGACATCGTTGCCGATACAAGGAAGCTGTGGTTCGCGGTAGACGGACATATCGTGGCATACTACCGCACCGATACACAGACCATAGACGGTGAGACGGTGATATCCGGATATATCCCTGCATATGTCAACGGCGAACGTGCCAAGATACTCGTGATAATCGACAATGAGAGCCCCTACGGACGCATCACGGGTGCTGTCAGCGACTATCACGACGGCGAGACCGATACCGTGGCAAAGTCTGCGATAGAGCTAAAAGAAGGCGACATCATCGCACCTATATGCGACTTCTATGACTATGACAAGAATTACAATGACACATACTATCTCGGTGAAGAGTTCGCACTTTCGGCCGACCCGTATCTGTCGAACGAGGATGTAGGCAAGCCCGTGAGCATAACCTATCGTCTGACCGATATATACGAGACCGAATACTGGACTCCTGCGATAGTTAAATAAACAAACAATTTTATAAAGGTGGTTATTATCATGACTGAAAAAACTATGGACAAGATCGTTGCTCTCTGCAAGGGCAGAGGATTCGTTTACCCCGGCAGTGAGATCTACGGCGGTCTTGCCAACACATGGGACTACGGCCCTCTCGGCGTTGAGCTCAAGACAAACATCAAGGCTGCATGGAGGAAGAAGTTCATCCAGGAGAACAGATATAACGTGGGTCTTGACTCCGCTATACTCATGAATCCCCAGACATGGGTGGCTTCCGGACATCTCGGCGGCTTCTCCGATCCTCTCATGGACTGCAAGGAGTGCAAGACCAGACACAGAGCGGACAACCTCATCGAGGATTTTGACGGCACCAACGTTGCAGGCTGGTCAAACGAGCAGATGATGGACTACATCAGGGAGAAGAATATCCCTTGTCCCAACTGCGGCAAGCACAACTTCACCGATATAAGACAGTTCAACCT
>JAFPPJ010000228.1 GCA_017410745.1 Oscillospiraceae bacterium | reverse complement strand
GTGATGTACATAGGCGCGATAGTATTCCTGCAGAAGGGCTTTCTCAAACCCCAGACCCTGTTCAATCTCCTCAACGCCAATGCCGCTCTGATAATACTCTCCTGCGGCATGACCCTGGTCATGATAACGGGCGGCATAGATATCTCCGTGGGCGGCGTGACTGCCCTTGTGAGCATGAGCTGTGCGGTGTTCCTCGATTATCAGGGAGGAAACGTGATAGGCGCTATACTCCTCTCGCTTGCCATAGGTCTTGCATTCGGACTTATACAGGGCTTCCTCATAGCGTATCTGGATATACAGCCATTCATCGTGACCCTCGCGGGAATGTTCTTCGCACGAGGCATGACCACTATAGTAAATACCAATCCCTTCAACGTTGAGAACGCAGAATTCGTGGCTCTCAAGGAAACGAGGATCATCATCCCCTTTATGGGCTCGGTGAACAAGAAGGGAATATACGTTGATGCATACATCGAGATAGGCGTGGTGATAGCCCTGCTCACAGTAGCCGCTCTCTTCGTCATACTCAAATGGACAAAGATGGGACGCAGCTTCTATGCAGTGGGCGGCAACCGTCAGAGCGCTCTCATGCTCGGCATCAATACCAAGCTCACCACATTCCTCTCCCATGTAATATGCGGACTTCTCGCAGGTGTCGGCGGCTTCGTATACTTCATGCACGTCGGCTCTGGCTCCGCATCCCATGCTATGGGCGCTGAGATGAATGCGATAGCATCCTCCATAATAGGCGGCACGATGCTCACGGGCGGTGTCGGAAACATCATAGGCACACTCTTCGGCACTATGTCTCTCGCACTCATACAGAGCATAGTTTCCTCGGTATGTCTTGACCAGGCATGGTGGACGGGCATCACGATAGCAGCAATGCTGTGCATATTCCTCGTGGTGCAGAGCATCATCATCGCAAGACGCAAGAAGGAAAATTCCAAATAAGCACATCCCCCTCGTAGTACGCACAAAGCCATACTGCGAGGGGGATATCAGTTTATATATCTGCACTGACTATTGTCATGCCGCTATGCAATGCTATTACTTGTCGGGTCTTAGCTTTCCGGACACGACATCAAAGAGCTTTGCGCCAAAATATGCAGCAATGAGTACGGCGATACCGACTGCAAAGCTGAGCCAGATGCTTCGTATCCGGTACAGCAGCGGACTTAACAATCCTATCATCAGCCAGTGTATTATGTATATCTTCATAACGTTCCTGCTCATGCCGGTGATAAAGGCAGAGACCATAGCGGCGATCGCCACTGCTCTCATCAGGTCGATCTCAAGTACACGCCTTATATCCGACGGGATATATTTTTGTCCTGACATGATGCTCACTCCCGGTGTTTATTCTTGCAAATGTCAAAAACCGGCTCACATCAGACCGATATATCACCCGAAAGTATCATCGCATAACGTCGGGTACTGCCTTCAAGCGGTCATACCTCAGCCAAACCATACCGCTCATTTGTTTATGTCGTCCACGATGCCGGAGGGCTTTATCGTCATTTCTATCCATGACGGTCTGAAACCGCTGCTTATCGCATTGCGCACGGAGCGCAGATTTGACCATGCCGAACAGTAGAACGGCACTTTCCCCGCGGCGACTATCTCACAGGCAAGGGTGGAAGTCATCGCCGCTGCGATGCCCTGCCGCCTGTACTCGGGCAGTACATCCACGCCTATCTGCCACATTTCTTCGCAGTCGGAGGAGCAGGCAGCCAGACCTATGAGCCTGCCTCCGTCATAGGCGCCCACGCCCAGTATATCATAGTCTTTCAGCTTACTG
>JAFPPJ010000227.1 GCA_017410745.1 Oscillospiraceae bacterium | reverse complement strand
GAACGGCGGTTCTGTCATAACGAACCATGAACAGCACCTGAAAATAGGCCATGTGTTCGGCGATGAAGTCATGCCGAGATTTTCCATCCTTGATCCCAAGTACACCATGACACTTCCGAAATATCAGATGTGCGCCGGCATATATGATATTTTCAATCACATCTGTGAGCAGTATTTCTCGGGTGAGGATGACAATACATCCGATTATATCAGCGAGGGACTGATGAGAGGACTTATCCATGCCTCCCGCATCGCGGTAAATGACCCGCAGGACTATGAAGCGCGTTCAAATATCATGTGGACTGCTACATGGGCACTCAACACGCTGATCTCAAAGGGCAAATCCACCGACTGGATGGTCCACATGCTCGGACAGGCTGTAGGTGCATACACCGATGCCACCCACGGAATGACCCTCGCGGCAGTCTCATTGCCATATTATCGCTGCATCATGCCCTATGGCTTGAAGAAGTTCGCAAGATTTGCCAGAGAAGTTTGGTGCATCCCTGCCGACGGCAAGACCGATGAACAGCTTGCAGCTCAGGGTCTTTATGCGATGGAAAGCTGGATGAAGGAGATAGGTCTTGTCATGAACATTTCCGAACTCGGCGCAACAGAAGATATGATCGAAGGCATCGCAGATGCTACCCTTATCCTTGAAGGCGGCTACAAGCTGCTTGACCGCAGCGAGATCGTAAAGATACTCACCGAAAGCATGAAGTAACGATCCAACGAACGGAGGCATATATGAACACGAAGATAGTCCAGACAGCGGGCAGAGATCAGCTGGGGAGCTTTGCACCCGACTTTGCTCATTTCAATGATGATATCCTGTTCGGCGAGAACTGGAACAATACGGATATCAGTCTCAGGACCCGCTGTATCATAACAGTTGTGGCACTTATGGCGCAGGGCGTTACCGATAATTCCATACGCTATCATATCAGAAATGCAAAAGATCACGGTGTTTCCCGGAAGGAGATGGCAGCGATCATCACGCATACTGCATTCTATGCAGGATGGCCTCACGCATGGGCGGTGTTCGGTATCGCAAAAGAGGTCTATGCAGACAGCACTGCCGCATCGGATAAAGACAGTTTTCAGAATGAGATCATGTTCCCTGTCGGGGAGCCTAATCCATACGGCAAATACTTTGTGGGGCAAAGCTATCTGGCACAGGTATCCTCCGAACAGATACCCATATTCAACGTGACCTTTGAACCTGGCTGCCGCAACAACTGGCATATCCATCATGCAAAAAGCGGCGGCGGGCAGATGCTCATCTGCATCGGCGGAAATGGTTATTATCAGGAATGGGGAAAGGATGCAAGGAAGCTGAGCCCCGGCGATATCGTCAATATCCCCGCAAACGTGAAGCACTGGCACGGTGCGGCATCCGACAGCTGGTTTGCTCACCTTGCCGTAGAGATACAAGGCGAGGACAGCAGCACAGAATGGTGCGAAGCGGTATCTGATGCAGATTACAGAAGCCTCGGATAATTTTCTGAAAAATATACCTGCGGTATACTTGATTTTCCCGTGATCATGTGCTATAATGTATTTGCCTGATAAGGCAGGAGCAGTCACACAGATGACTGTTGTCATGAAATTACGAAAGGAGCTGCCCCGGATGAAACTGTTCACTATGGTATTTCTGTACAGCGAGCATCATGAAGAGAGTTTCTATCACGAAAGTGAAGAAGCTCATATCGTGCTGCATACAGATAAGCGTAGTGGATGACCGTCAGGGACACTTTCTTTGTTTTGTCTCCACATAGATCTACACCGTCTGTATGCATTGCAGACGGTGTTTTTTCTGTCCCATGACCGATACAAAGAAAGGAGTTCACTTACAATGCCTATCATTGATGTGAAAGCAACGGGAAATAATATTAAGGACATAATAAAGTCCAAGGGCTTCAAAATATCCGATGTACAGGCGAGGTGCGGCTTCAACACTCCTCAGGCCATCTTCAAATGGATGCGCGGCGATACTGTCCCCACTATCGACAACCTTATAATCCTTGCGGATATGTTTGATACAACGATTGATAAAATAATAATCGTCACTCGTATATAAGCGATACTGCGGATATCCCACGCCTTTCACAGTGCGGGGATACCCGCAATATGGTGGTCGTCGTCTAATGGCAGGACATCAGATCGTGGCTCTGAGAACGAAGGTTCGATCCCTTTCGATCACCCCACATAAACAAATCCACCCGAACGGTGATGGCAGCAGACCATATCCGCAACTTTTCCGCACTGTTTTCGGTTCGGTTCTTACCCGCAGATGATCATTCCCTGCCCGAACACACGGGCAGGGAAACTTCATTTTTTCAGACTATTATTCGTCATTCGCCAGAAACAGCACAGAGAACACGCTCTTTTTCTGAATATCCGTCAGGGGCATGAGTTCACCGTTTTCAAGCAGCTTTTCGATGACACGCGGGAGCATGATCATAGCACCCAGAATATTCGTATAGAACTCTCTGACAAGGCCGTGCATGTGGCGGGGATGCTTTTTCAGGTTGAAATCAATGAACTGCTTGTCCACATTTCTGCAAAGCTCCTTTATCTCATCGGGAACGGTCATCTTATCATCGGGATAGGAATACAGGGCGCTGTTCAGTTTATCACAAGGCACTTTTACGATCACCGGCTGTACCCTGTCTTCATAGACATACCCCTTGTCAACAAGGCGCTTATATTCTTCGGGCGCAAGGCTGTCCTTGCCGCGCTTTATGAACTTAGTAAGCCAGTCCCAGTCGGTATCAAGATTATCGCGCCAGCGCCCTTCCCTGTCTGCATAGCAGCAATCCACGGAAAGTGCTGCATTGTCGGAAAGCGGATCTCCGTTTATGCAGTCTCTTGTCATATCACCGCAGCTCCAGTATTTGTCGGGGGCGGGTCTGCGGCTGTCATCGGCAACGCCTGCATAGGCAACGAAGCAGCCTCCGTCGGGACGTTCCACTGCATACCTGTTCACATCCGAACTGCTTATCCTGAGTTTCCTTATTGCCAGCATCACAACAGTGTATCTGATGAAGTTGATATCATCGCCGTCACAGCTCATACCCCAATGATCCTCCGACTTTTCAAGGTCGGAAAATATCTTCGGTATGTATTTCTCTGCTATCGCCGCAGCAGCCTCATCAAGTATCCTGTCGCGTTCTTCGTCACCATCGGTATCGCGAAGATCACTTATCAGCATATTTGTACGGTACTTAGGATCTCTGGAATTATCCAGCTTATCAATAAAGCCGAAATCTGCCAGAGCCTGAAGCTGATCAGCCACATACACCGACGGGACACCTATCTCGCGGGATATCTCCACAAGGGTGCGGGGCTCATGATAGCACGCCCATGCAATGTTCATCCTTATAGATGAATCAAAAATATCCGAAGTGTCGCCCTTGCTGCCTGTGTATCCGCTGTGTCCCACTTCCGCAAAATAAATGGGATTTATCTGAAGATCCTTTTCAATGTTCATATCTATACCCTCTCTTAATTTCTCTCTTGCATCAGACAAATGCCATTTTACCGTACCTGCGGATATTTCAAGCCTCTTTGCGATCTCGTTCACAGATATCTTATCATAGTAGAACATATATATGATAACTCTCTGCCTCCGTGAAAGATAGCCTATCTCGCGGCGAAGAATCTGTTTTATCCGTTCGTCATCATCGTCAGACTGTTCGGATGCGGCTATCTCCATAGTGCTTATATCCTCAAACTGCCTGCCCGTTTCAAGATTATGGACATATTTCGCCCATACGTTCCGTGATATACGGTAGACATATCCGTCGATATTTGCAATGTCAACAGGTTTAAGGAATGAACGGTACACCTCATAGATGATATCGGATGCAAGCTCCTGTGCCTGATCGATGTTTTTCACTTTATCAAGTGCGAACCCGAAAATCTTGTCGCGGTACTCAAATATTTTTTTGTCTGCTGTTGCTTTATCCATAATGAAAGGCCTCCGGAAGCGTTTTCATATATATAGTG
>JAFPPJ010000226.1 GCA_017410745.1 Oscillospiraceae bacterium | reverse complement strand
GGAGCAGCTCGGCGCATCCGCTTGCTACCCGCAGATGGGTGCATTCAACATCAAGAAGTAAAACTCCTTAAATAGCGAGAAATAGCGAGATCCCCTCTTGCTGTCCGTTACGGGCGGCAGGAGGGGATCTTTTATATGGGGGATGCCGATCAGGAATTGCGCATGGGCGAGACCTTTGACAGGAAGCGGCGGATGCGCCACTGTCTCCACTTGAACCACTGCACATGTCTGAGGTAGGTCTCGTTGAACCATCGTGAGAGGGAAAATTTTTTCATAGCTGTACTCCTTGTATGTATCAGAATGCGGCGCCTACATCATTCTCGATGACGGTGCTGACCTGAGAGGTGAGGTCGGGGAGGGGCAAATCGGAGAGGACGGTGTATGTGAAGCCGTCCTTTTCCCATTTGGCGGAGGTGAAGCCTTCGGCGGTGCCGTACATGGTGAAGGCTATGCCGTCGGTCTCGCCTGTGCGGGAGACCTCGCCCTGCGCGATGGTGTCGGCGGTGGACTTGGTGAGGGTGAAGGATGCATATCTGACGGTGATGGTGTCGTTCTCCGCTTCAAAGGAAGAGGGGCGGCTGTCCATTTCCACCGGTATATTAAAGCCGAAGCCTGCGGCGAACTCTGCTTCCCTGAGGGTGCTGCAGCTTTCTGCGGAAGCGGATGCGGCAAGTGCGGATGCGGATATAACGAGCGCGAATGCGATGGATAAAAGCTTCATAGTATTTCCTCCTGTACTTGGTACATACATTTAACCGATCAGAAAGGAAAAAAGGACAAACAAAAATGCACAAATGAAAGTTACATTCTATGGTGACTTATACAAAGATAAAATAAATTTAAAAGTTTCTCTTGACAGGAACATTCAAATGTGATATGATGTATTCACTGCAGGGGACATGACCGATAGCAGACGATCTGCTGACACATTTGAAAGGGTATTCTCCCCTGCGGATATACAAGGGGGTATGGAGACATATGAAGAAGATCACAAAGGAAAGGCTGCTCGAACAGCTCGCGGCTGCTGCTTTCTCGGATTACAGCAGGTTCTGCAAGGTGGTGTGCGAAGGGGGCACACAGGTGCTGGAGGTGACGGACACGTCGCTCCTGACACGTCCGGACAGACTGGCTGTGGCGGCTGTGAAGGCTGGTACAAAGGGGATCGAGGTCAAGCTCTACGACAAGCTCAAGGCGGTGGAGATGCTGGCGAGGTTCACGGGACTGTTCGATGAGACATCATCGGTGGATGAGCTGCGTGAGCTGTTCGATGAGTTCGGCGCGGAGGACAGGAATGAGACTGACTGAGAAGCAGCGCGAGGTATGGCGCAGGACAACAGAGCGCCCTAAGAGATGGAACATTTCCGTGGGCGCGGTGCGCTCGGGAAAGACCTTCCTCGACCTTTACAGGATACCCTACCGTCTGACACATTCGGCGGAGGGCGGAGTGGCGATAATAGGCAATACCACAGGCACACTGGAAAGGAACATACTGGCGCCGATGAGGAAGATGTACGGCAGCAAAATGGTGGGCAGGATAGCCGCAAACGGGCGTGTGAGACTGTTCGGGCGGGTATGCTTCGCACTGGGGGCATACACCGCTGCGGCTGCCGACAAGCTCAGGGGCATGAGCCTTGTATACTGCTACGGTGATGAGATCACCACATGGAACGAGGCGGTGTTCGACATGGTGAAGTCAAGGCTTGACAGGGAGGACTCCGTATTTGACGGCAGCTGCAATCCCGACAGTCCTTCGCACTGGTTCAAGGCATTCCTCGACAGCACGGAGAATGCGGACATAGAGCATTTCACCATAGAGGACAACACGCTGCTGCCCCGTGACTTCGTGGAGGCGCTCAAGGATGAGTACGCGGGCACGGTGCTGTACGACAGGTTCATACTCGGACTGTGGCGTGCGGCGGAGGGAGCGGTATATCCGCTGATCGCAAATGCGCCGCATGAGTTCACGGCGAATGCTTCGGAGCCGATAATGTGCGCAGACATAGGCATAGACTTCGGCGGCAGCACGTCGGCTACGGCGTTCTCGCTGGTGGGGTACACAAGGGGCTACAGCAAGGTGATAACTCTTGATGAATACTACACCAAGCGGCCGATAACGCCTGCGGAGCTCGAACGGGACTTCGTGGAGTTCGTGAGGAGAAACGAGCGCTACCGTGTGCATGACGTATACTGCGACAGCGCGGAGCAGATGCTTATACGCGGGCTGCGCAATGCGGCGTACCACGAGCGGCTGCCCGTGGAGATACACAATGCGAGGAAGCTGCAGATATCGGAGAGGATACGTTTCTACACCGGGCTCATCGGGCAGAGGAGATTCTTCATATCGCCCGATTGTCCGCACACGCTCGAGGCGTTCATGACGGCGGTATACGACGGTGAGAAGCGTCTGGATGACGGCACGGTGAATGTGGACAGCCTTGATGCGCAGGAGTATGCGACGGAGGCGAGGATGAAGGACATAATAGATTCGGCGGTCATGCGGAGTTGATAGAGTGTGTAGTGTGGTGGATAGGGGTATTGCTTAGGCAGAGAGTAAAAGGAGGGATATATTGGACATATACAGGCTGTTCGGGGAGCTGCCCGAGGGCTGCGGTGCGCAGATGGCGCGGATAGCGCAGTGGAGGGACATATACGCGGGAGAGCCGCCCTGGGGATATGTGAAGAAGTCGGGGCTCTACGGCAAGGGCGAGCGCAGGATGGCACAGCTTGGCTGTGCGAGGGTGCTGTGCGATGCACTGTCCGGGCTCACCTTCGGCACGCAGGCGGACATACGCTGCACGGATGAGGCACAGCGCGATTTCGTGATGGATATACTGGAGAAAAATGCATTCTGGGAGAATATGCCCGCATTCTTCAGCCGTGCATACGCCCTTGGGGGCGGTGTGATAAGGGTATACGAATGCGGGGGAGAGATCACGCTCGACTACATGGCGGCGGATCAGTTCATACCGCTGAGCATGTCACACGGTACGGCAGACGGCGGCATATTCATCGGGTGCATATACCGTGACGGCAAGCGGTACGAGCTGGCGGAGCGTCATCTGGGCGGTGAGATAGAGCGCATACTCACCGACAGCAGGGGCAGGCGCTGCGATGTACAGGCGGTGACGGGGCTGAGCGAGCATGACACATATGATATGCCCTGCTTTGCGGTGTTCCGCCCGGCTTGTCCGCCGCCCGACGGGAATATGCTCTACGGCATGAGCGCATTCGCGGGATGCGTGGACACGCTCAAGGCGATAGACACGGTGTTCGACAGCTTCACGAGGGAGTTCATACTCGGACGCAAAAGAATAATCGTGCCGTCCTCGTGCATACGCACGGTGGTCGATCCGGACACGGGGAAGATAAGCCGTTATTTCGACACGGATGATGAGGTGTATCAGGCGCTCAAATGCGATGAGGACAGGGATCTGAAGATAACCGACAACACATCGGAGCTGCGTGTGACGGAGCATATAGATGCACTCAACGCTCTGCTCGACATACTGTGCTTTCAGACAGGGCTGTCCTCGGGCACGCTGTCATTCAATGAGTCGGGGCTCAAGACCGCTGCGGAGATAAAGTCGATGGAGACGCGCACAGAGATAACGATGCAGCAGAACCGCGCTCTGGCGGCAGAGCTGATAGAGAGCATTGCAGACATAATATGCGTGACGGGCGAGCGCATGGGGCTCATACGCCGCACATCCGCAGTACACGCGGTATTCTCCGATGCACAGGTTATCGACCGTGAGAAGGCGGCGGATGAGAACATAAGACTGCATGAAGCGGGGCTTCGCAGCCGCATACACGCGATAATGGCAATAGACGACTGCTCCGAGGAGGAAGCAGAAAGAGAAGCAAACGCTATAAAGAATGAGTAATTTTTAATTAGTAATTAGTATAAAGGGGTATATTTATTTCAGCGTTTTCCGACAAACAGAAGGTGTATACAAATTACTATACTATGAGAAGATATTATTGGAAGCCGTGCAAATGGACGTTCCGGACATCAATTACTAATTACTCATTACTAATTAAAAAGGAGGGGATCATATCATGGATGAGATGATGGAGGCGCTCGAGGCTGAGAACATCAGGCTCAGGGAGCAGCTTTTCCTGGCAAAGAGCAGCATACCCGAGGAGTACGGGGAGGATCTGGCAATACTTGCCAGGGCGCATATGAGCGAGGAAAAGAGCTTTGAGGAGGCTGCCGAAGAGGTGGCAAGGAAGTACGCACATATCCTGCGCCCGCCTGCAAAGGGCATAGGCATGCGCCCTGCGGCGGATGATGATGCGGATATAAGAAGAGCTATGGGTCTCATATGAGACATAAAGGAGGAAATATGAATAACATAAGACTTGCAAAGAGATATTCGGATATGCTCGACGAGATATACATGACCTCGGCAAAGACGGCTGCCATAGAGACCGACAGGAACATGGTCCGTGAGACGGCGAACGTGGCGGAGGTCATGATACCCACACTGTCGATGGACGGTCTGGCCGACTATTCAAGGGAGGATGGCTATGTAAAGGGCGATGTGTCCCTGACATGGGAGACGGTGCGCTTTGACTATGAGAGAGGCAGACGCTTTGAGGTGGATGTGCTCGACAATGCGGAGACTGCGGGAGTGGCGTTCGGCTCGCTGGCAGGGGAATTCATCCGCACACAGGCGGTGCCCGAGCTCGATGCGGTGCGCTTTGCATCCCTCGCGTCAAAGGCGGGTGAGACTGCGGAGGCTACGCTGTCTACGGGTGAGCAGGTGATAGCGGCGCTCAGGAATGCGGTGACGTATTTCGACTCGAATGATGTGCCTGAGGATCAGAGGATACTCTTCATCGGGTCGGGGCTGATGGGGCTCATAGAGGACATGGACGAGACCAGGTCCCGCTCGGTGATGGGCAATTTCGCAAAGGTGATAAGAGTGCCGCAGAGCCGCTTCACCACCGATGTGACGCTGCTTGACGGCACGAGCGAGGGTGAGACCTCGGGCGGATTCATATGCGGAGGCGACAACATAAACTTCCTGCTCGTACACAAGCCCGCGGTGCTGGTATTCACGAGGAACGTGCTCTCGAAGATAATCCCGCCCGAGCTCAATCCCGCCTCGGATGGGTGGATATACGCATACCGCAGCTATGGTATGTGTCAGGTGTACCGCAACAAGAATGCGGGTATATACGCACACATAAACGCATGACACGGGGTCAGCCTCCCTTATCGGGGAGGCTGATGCTCACGGGGGAGATATGATAGGATACGGATACTACAGGGACACCTTCGGAGGAAGGTACGGCGAGGAGATCATACCGTTCCTGCGGCGGGCATATATGCTCATAGACGGCATGATACTTGCCGCAGAGGAGGAGGACATAGCCGATGCGGTATGCGCACAGGCGGAGGCAATGGCCGATGGCAGCGCATACGAGGTAAGGCTCGGCGACTACTCGGAGAAGCGCAGGCAGGGGACGCTGCTGTGCGATGAGGCGCGGTGCAGGCTCGAAGAGGCGGGGCTCATATACCGGGGGGTGATGACATGATACCGCTGAGGATGCTCAGGCACAGTGCCGTGCTGAGAAGATACATATACGGCGATGATATGTCGCTGATACTCGTATCGGAGGTGAGGCTGAAGAATATATGCATACAGCTGATGCGCAGGAGACGGGGAGGAAAGGAGCGGAGCGACGTGGTGAACAGGGGCGTTATGTATTTCGGGTGCGGGTATTCACAGCCCGAGGAGACGGAGCTTATGGCGGACGGTATGCTGTCTGCGGTGGTATGGCACGGCAGGGAATACACGGTGACATCGCTGCGGTATATCTACTGCGGGGATGAGCTGCATCACATAGAGGCAGAGCTTGGAGGCACATCATGACGGGCTCTGCGGCGGCAGCGGCTGTATCGGCGCTGACGGGGATGCCGTGCAGGATAATATCAGGTGAGAGGCAGGAGCATCTTGACGGCGGCGGGATATGCGATATAAAGGCTGTGATATGGGCACAGGGCAAGGACGGTGCGGTCATAGCCGGGGAGCTCGCTGCGGCGATGTCGGTATGCAGCACATACAGCGGGGGCGGCATACTGCGTATAAGAGCCGCATCCCCTGCGGTATGCACGGAGAGGGACAGCAGCGGATACATGAGGTACGGTCAGGAGATAGAGATAATATACGAAGGGGAGCTGTGATGGAGATATACATAGACGGTATGCTGCTTAGCACGGGAGTGATACTGGCGGAGGCGGACTTTTCACCGAGATGTGCGAAAAGGCGAAGGCTTGACGGTGACTGTGAGGTGATACAGTCGGACATAAGCGAGCTGAGGCTCAGGGTCAGACTTTGCGCAGATGCGGCGATACAGGCGCTGCTCGGCGCAGGCATGGCGGGCAGTACGGTGACATACCGCGCGGCAGTGGGAGGATATGCGCGTGAGGGGAGCGGGAAGGTGAGCATCGGAAGGATATACTCCTCTCTGGTGGGCACGGAAATGGAGATAAGGATAGTGAGGGGAGAATAATGTATCTTGGTATAGGCACGGTGGATGTGAGCGGATATCTGACAGAGGAAAGCTATATATGCAGGCATGAGGGCATATACAGCGGGGAGTTCGTCAACGGATACGGCGAAACGATACGCACGAGGACGGGCGAAAGGGTGACGATAGAGGCGACGCTCACGGATGTGGACGATGTGACCGCACAGGCGATAGCGGCGGCGCTCTCATCGGGGAGCGCACAGGTGACATATGAGTCGCCCGGGCAGGTGACGGCACAGATGGACTGCATCGGGCTCACATCCGCTATCGAGCGGGACAGGGACGGGCTTTACTGGACGATGGAGATACGTCTGAGCGGGTATGTCCGCAGCTGCCTTTAGCCGTGTGACGGTGAGGATAGGCGGGGCTCAGACCGATACCGGCAGGATAAAAATGGAGCTGGTACGCTCGCTCAGGACAAGAGGCACGCTGGCGGTATGCGGATTCGTGGAGTCGGTGCTGAAGATGTCGGTATACGGGGAGCTTGCCGTAGCTCCCGGGGACAGGATAGAGATAGCGCTCGACGGCATGAGATTTGCGGATCATTATGTGGATGGGATAAAGAGAAGCGGAGATGTGGTACATCTCACGGCGCATGATCTGATGCGTCGGCTGGAGATGCCGTACAGCGGAGAGAGCGAGGCTTCGTCGGCGCTGCTGATACCTGCACTTGCGCGGGAATGCGGCTTTGCGGGGGCGGCGGGCGTGCCGCTGATGACGCTGTACCCCGGGGATCTGAAGGGCAGATGCGCAAAGCAGATACTCATGACGGTGAGCGAATACGGGTGCGGTGTGTGGTCATGCAGCAATGCCAATATGCTGGTATTCACGCCGTTCACGGAGGCGACAGCCGAATATGCCATGGGCGATGCGGTGCTGAACATCCATTCGGTGAAGGGGCCGATAACGGCGGTGACTGCCGAAAACACGGCTTCATCGGTGATATACAGTGCGGGCAGCGGGTCATGGCATAACAGGGTAAGGCTCAGGGGAAATGCATTCACACAGGAGCGCACGGAGGCTGTAGCGGCGGCGCTTGCGGGGAAGACGGTGCAGTCGTTCTATGCGAGACATATACCCGTGACCGTGCCTACAGAGGGAATAAGCGGCTTTGTCCGGGAGGGGAGGACATACATCGCATACAGGACGGAGATACACTTCGGCGGGGAGGTATACGCGGATGCCTGCACGGAGGACATATGCGAGGACGAGTATGACTACATACCCGTATCACAGCTTGAAAAGGGTCTGGTGGAAGGCAGGATATACGGCGGGGCGTGTGCGGACGGCACGGGCTTCGGGATATGCGAGGAGGCTGCGGGCGATGTGAGGTCGGCGGCAAGGCATGCCTTCTCTGCGGTGACGGACAATGTGACGAGATTTGACGGGGCGGTGATGGACGGCACTATGCCCGACAGGATAGAAAGGATAACGGACACTTCGCGGCGCATAGTATACGGCGGCAGCAGCTATCTGCTCAGCTATGTGCAGTCGGGCGGGGTGAAGACGGACATCAGGCTGGTAAAGGAGGAGACATGAGCTTTATAGCGGGGTATCTGCTGGGACTTGAGGAAAGTGAGAGCAGAGGGAACATAGATGATATACTGGCTCTGCCGGTATGCGCATCCGGGGATATCACAGGCGCGTTCAGGTATGAGATGCACTATGGCGCAAGAGAGGATGAACGGCCGTGGGTGATAATGAATCTGATAGGCGATGCGGCACAGGTCATGACACAGGAGCAGTCACTGTGCATATGGGCGGTGATATACTCGGGGGATGTGCCTGTGGAGGCGGTATGCATGGCGAAATACAGCAGCGCCGATGCTGCGGCGTACAGACGGGAGCGGGCGATATACAGCGAGGGCGGGGAGATACGGACATACTGGCGTGACTACTATGACCTTGAGGGGCTCACGGCAAGCGCACAGACATACATAGAGAGCGTGACCTTCAGTCTGCGCGCGGAGATAACGGTGCGGATGCATCACATACGCTACACGGATCATACCCACACGGAGAAGTCCATAGATGAGATCACCACATGGACGGGATATGTGAGCGGGTCATATCCCGATTCATCACTGCAGGAGAGGTATTCGCCGCTGTCAGGAGCGGCATATCTCGGGGCGATGGAGGCTCTGTCAACGGCGTGCAGCAGGGCAGATGCTATGATATAAAGGTACACGGTCATTCTGCCTGCCTGAGGTGGATAGAATATGCTGCAAAATTCATCGCCAGCGCTCCGATCCAGGCGGCGATCTCCGCATAGGCAGTTGCACGAAATCCAATATGCGGCAGCAGGAAGATGATCGCAGGGATGCGCAGTGCCATTTCCGCAAATCCTGACAGCATCGGAATGAACGGATAGCCCATACCCTGTGCGGCATTGCGGTAGATGAACAGTATGTTCAGAAGTATCAGCCCTGCACCGCATATCCTGAGATATTCTGCGGCGAGAGCGATAGTATCACGCTCATCAAGCATGAGATCGGCAAGCTGTCCCGACAGCAGTGCCATAGCAGAGCCTAAACACAGATACGAGACCAGAGCAATGCCCAGACACACACGAACGCCCTGCCTGATACGCCCGGTCTTGCCTGCGCCGAAATTCTGGCTGACAAAAGACGAGACTGCAAATCCTGCCGTGAGAGACGGGAGCATAAACAGGTTGAGATACTTGCTGCATACCGAATATGCGGATGTATAGGCGGCGCCGCGGTCATTGACATACCCCTGGACGACCATGCATCCCACCGCAGTGACAGAGTTCATACACGCCATAGGTATGCCGTTTTTCAGCAGCAGCAGGGACATTGCCGCATCCGGTCTGAGATCATCCTTGCGGATAGCGAGAACGGACATCTGTTTTATCTTAATAAAGCATATCAGCGCCGATATGCCTTGTGATACAACGGTTGCCGCCGCTGCTCCCTCAACACCTGTATGAAAGAGAAATATCAGTATACAGTCCAGAGCGATATTGACAGCCGAGGAGATCATGATTGCGATGAACGGTGTTCTGCTGTCACCTGCGGCGCGGAGGATGCCCGAAAGCAGATTGTACGCTATGGTTGCGGATAGTCCGCCGAAGATGATATACCCGTATATCAGGCTGTCTTTCAGGATGACAGGGTCTGTCCGCATCATGAGCAGTACAGGTTTGAGAAGCAGGCAGCCCGCTGCCGTCAGGATCACTGTCAGTATCGCTGATAACTTCACAGACATTGCAACTGATTTGCGGACAGCTGCCATATCGCCAGAGCCGAAGTTCTGTGCGATGATAACGGCAAATCCGCCGGTCATGCCCATCGAGAAGCCGATTATCAGCAGCGATAATGACGAGAGATTGCCGACTGCACCGAGGGCGTTGTCGCCTAAACCACGCCCGACGATAGCCGTATCGGCTACCGAGTATATCTGCTGAAGAAGATTGGTAAGGAGCATGGGAAAGAAGAAACCGAGCAGCTTTCCCGATACTTTGCCGTTTGTCAGGTCATTGGCATTATCCATTCATATCACCTCTGCCAAAGTATAAGCGACATAATTTCGCTTAATTATATCACATCTCAGATGTATATTATATCTGAAAACTTGAATTTATAGCTGAAAAGTGATATAATAGACAGGGAAAGGCAGGGGGTAATATGAAGATCAGAAATGAGCTCAATGCAATGCTTTTCAGGCAGAAGATGGATGATTTCAAGCGCTCGGAGCATACAATGAACCCGGTGGAGCTGACTTCGATCTGCAACGGGGATATGGAGAAAATCAGGCTGCAGCTCAGCTGCGGCGGGCTCTTGACGGCTGATGACAGGATAATGTCAAGGAACAAGCTGAGAAATGCTGTATACCACTTTGTCCTGTGTGCATCGGCGATCGCTTCCGCCTGCATGGATATGGGCATGGGGCAGACGGAAGCCTATACGCTGGCCGATCTCTATGTGCTCAAGGCGGATGATTGCAGGACGACGGACGGTGTATGCAGGCTCTATGAAGATATGTGCCTTGATTTCACGGAGCGAATGCAGGAGATACGCAAGGAAGCGGTCATCTCGCTGCATATCCGCAAGTGCATCGACTATATCTATGAGAACTTAGGCGCGGATCTGTCGGTAAAAGCACTTGCTGCGGAGGCAGGGCTGTCTCCCGCCTATCTGTCAAGGCTGTTCCGTCAGGAGACCGGCATCCCGCTCAAGCGCTTTGTGAAAGAAGCACGGGTGGATACAGCGCAGAATCTGCTCCGATATACCGACCTGCCCTGTCCTGTGATCTCTGAATCTCTCGGATTTTCCACGCAGAGCGTGTTTATCGCCGTGTTCAGGGAGATCACGGGCATGACGCCAAAGGTGTACCGCGAGAAGTATTATACGAAGAATACGGAGCATCAGCACGGTATATAACAGGATCCCCCGTACTATCCGCATACTGCATCGGATGGTACGGGGGATATGTGTCAGCCCGCGGGGCTGCTGTCGGTCTTGCCGATATGATGGGTGATATTGAGCCTGTTTATCTTGCTCTCCTCGGCGTCCGTGACGGTGAGTGAGAGCACGCCGTCGGATATGGGCACATCTACGCTCTCGCCCTCGTCGGGTATCCTGCCTGATATCTCCATTGCAAGACCGCCGAGAGTAACGCTGTCACAGTCGATGTCCGCATCAATGCCCGCCTTTTCGAGGAAGTCGTTGATGCTAAGCTCTGCGGCCGCTTCGTATATGCAGCTGCCGTCCTCCTCGCCGATGAAGCGGAAGCTCTCGTCCTCCTCGTCGGCTTCGTCATATATCTCGCCGAGTATCTCTTCGATAAGATCTTCCATCGTGACAAGACCGTATGTGCCGCCGTACTGATCCTTGACAACGGCCATGTGTATCTTGCTCTTCTGCATCTTCGAGAGCACGGCGGAGACAGTCTCAAATTCCGTCACATAGAGGATGTCCTTGATGATGCTCTCGGTGCTGTCATTCTCGCCTAAGCGGAAGAAGTCCTTCTCATGGATGAAGCCCGTGATATTGTCGATGGTGCCGTCATATACGGGCAGGCGGGAGTAGCGCTCTTCGAAGAATACCTCGCGGATATGCTCGATGCTGTCGCTCTCCTCTACGGCGATTATGTGTACACGGGGGATGAGCACCTCGGACACCTTCATATCGTCTATCTCAAGGGCAGAGCGCACGATGTCGCGCTCGCGCTCCTCAAGCACGCCCTCCTCCTCGATCTCGTTGATGATGAACTTGAGCTCATCCTCGGTGACGGAAGGCGTCTCGTTCTTGCGGGATACAAGAGCCTTGAGCTGTGAGAACAGGAACGTCACGGGGGTGAGTATCACGCCGAGAAATGCCAGCGGTGCAGCAAAGCGCTTCGACAGCGCCTCGGCGTTGTCCTTGGCAAGGGACTTGGGCAGTATCTCGCCGAATATCAGCACGAGCACCGTCATGGCAATGGTGGCGATGCCCACACCGCCTGCGCCGAACAGCTTGGTGCATATCACGGTGCCCAGTGATGCGGAGAGGATATTCACGATATTATTTCCCACGAGTATAGTGGTAAGGGTCTTGTCATAGTTTTCCGTCATCCTGAGTGCAAGTGCGGCGCTTCTGTCTGTTTCGGCCGCCTGCTTGAGACGTATCTTGTTCACGGAGGAAAATGCCGTCTCGGATGCGGAGAAGAATGCGGATAGGAAAAGCAGCAGAACTATCGCCGCATATTCCATAGGATTATCGTTCCTTTCGTCTTGTCATGTGTTTACGTGCCTTTATAAGCAGATATGCGCCATAGATAAGGCACAGCAGGATATATATGTTTATGATGCCCACTTCTTCGGGCAGAAACTTTATCCGTTCGGTCACAGGGACAGAGCCTGTTCTGTAAACGGGCAGCGATGTGCCGTATGAGGGTATCGTATTATCATCGGTAAAACATTCATTCGGATATCCGCCGAGAGAATACGGACGGCTCACCGTATATATCACCATAATGCCTATGAAGGGCTGAACGCCGTGTTCATAAGAACCGATGAGGTCTTCCGCCCGGTCATACGGAATGGGCATAGCGCTCCAGTATGCGGCAACAGGTGTGTTGTCCCTGACCGCCACGCAGTAATAGCTGCTGCTGTGATCGCCCATGAGATAGCATAGGGCGGCGTTTATGCCGTCGGGGGAAAAGTTGCGGTACAAATCATCCGGTTCGGTGTCGTATTTCAGCCTGCCCGCATAGATACCGTCGGGCACGGATACGCCGGAGGAATCAGCTTCGGTGCAGAGCACGGCGGTATTTGTGAAAAGCAGCTTTGCATTTGCGTTTGCAGTGGAGGGAAGAATGATATCCGTATCAAAGAATAACAGGCTGACTAACCGGAGAAGCACGGCCAGGGGGATGAATAGCAAAAAGACTATCCATGCTTTTGAGCGTTTCTTTCCGGAAGTTTCCATATCTCATACCACTTTTTAATGAGTAATTAGTATTAACTCAACCTATCGTGCAAACGAATACTGTGCTATCCAATGCTCCGGGGATAGTACGGCGTGCTTGCTGCAAATGCCTATCGGTCAGATCCGGGCTTTGCCTGGCGGGTAACAGTCGGCTTTGCCGACCGGGTGGTCTCGTACCGACCTATGTTCCGAGGATAGTACGAGAGGTTTGCTGCAAATGCGTACCGGGTGGGTGCAGGCTCAGCCTGCCTTAGTTGAAGCCGACCTTGCGGTATGCCTTGGAAAGGGTGCGGCGTGCGAT
>JAFPPJ010000225.1 GCA_017410745.1 Oscillospiraceae bacterium | reverse complement strand
GGAGACTTGCAGGTCGAGAGGTGCGGCAGGAACTCGGGATAGTAGTGCTCGCAGAACTTGACCCAGCCGGGGCAGCAGGAAGTGAACATAGGCATGGTCTTACCGCCCTTGATGCGCTCGATGAGCTCGTTTGCCTCCTCCATTATGGTGAGGTCGGCGGTAACATCCATATTGAATATCTTATCAACGCCCAGACGCTTTACAGCAGCTATCATCTTGCCCTCGACATTCGTGCCGACGGGCATGCCGAAGCTCTCGCCGAGAGTAGCGCGGATAGAAGGAGCGGTGAAGAACACGACCTTCTTCGAGGGGTCGGACAGGGCATCCCATACCTTGTCGATATGGCTCTTCTCATAGAGTGCGCCCACGGGACATGCGACGATACACTGGCCGCAGCCTACGCAGGGAGACTCATTGAGGCTCTTCTCGAATGCGCATCCAACATGCACCTTATATCCTCTCTTGATAGGGCCTATGCAGCTGACTGTCTGTATATTCTTGCAGGCAGCCACGCAGCGCATACAATTGATGCACTTGTTGTCGTCGCGCACGATATACGGTGACTGGTCGTCGATGGGGTATACTATATCATCGCCCTTGAAGCGGTCTTCATCAACGCCGTATTCATATGCGAGCCTCTGGAGCTCACAGTTGTTGTTTCTTACGCAGGAAAGGCACTTCTTGCGGTGGCTCGAAAGTATGAGCTCAAGGGTGGTCTTCCTGGATGCACGCACCTTCGCGGTATTTGTCAGTACCTCCATACCCTCTTCTACGGGGTATACGCAGGAGGCTACGAGACCTCTTCTGCCCACTATCTCAACTACGCACACGCGGCACGCGCCTATGCAGTTGACATCTTTCAGGTAGCACAGAGAGGGTATCTCCACATTAGTGGCCTTTGCCGCCTGAAGTATGGTAGAACCGGCAGGGACGCTCACGGGTATGCCGTTTATCTTCAGGTTAATCATTTTTGTTTCAGCCATCAGCCCGTCCTCCTTACTTCTTTATAACTGCGCCGAACTTGCAGTTCTTCTCGCAAAGTCCGCACTTGATGCACAGCGACTTGTCTATCTTATGCGGCTGCTTTACGCTGCCGGAGATGGCATCCACGGGGCAGTTCCTTGCGCAGAGGGTACAGCCCTTGCACAGCCCGGGTACTATCTCATAGTGGAGGAGCGACTTGCAGACACCTGCAGGACAGTGCTTGTCCACGATATGTTCGATATACTCGTCCTTGAAGTACTTTATGGTGGAGAGCACGGGATTCGGAGCGGACTGTCCGAGTGCGCAGAGGGAGGAGGACTTCATATGATTTGCTATCTCCTCGATCTTCTCAAGATCCTCATACTCACCGTCGCCTGCGGTGATCTTATCAAGGAACTGGAGCAGTCTGCGCGTGCCTATTCGGCAGGGAGTACACTTGCCGCAGCTCTCGTCAACGGTGAAGTTGAGATAGAACTTGGATATATCCACCATACAGGTGTCCTCATCCATGATGATAAGTCCGCCGGAGCCCATCATTGAGCCGAGGGCTGCAAGGCTCTCGTAGTCGATGGGGGTGTCTATATGACAGGCAGGGATACATCCGCCGGAAGGGCCGCCTGTCTGCGCTGCCTTGAACTTCTTGCCGTTGGGTATGCCGCCGCCTATCTCCTCGACTATCTCACGCAGGGTAGTACCCATGGGTATCTCCACAAGGCCGACGTTGGTGATCTTTCCGCCGAGGGCGAACACCTTTGTGCCCTTTGAGGTCTCGGTGCCCATGGATGAATACCACTTTGCGCCCTTGCGTATGATCTGCGGTATATTGGAATAGGTCTCCACATTGTTGAGCACGGTGGGCTTGCCGAAAAGTCCCTTGACTGCGGGGAAGGGAGGACGTGGACGGGGCTCGCCTCTGTGACCCTCGATAGATGTCATGAGCGCTGTCTCCTCGCCGCACACGAATGCACCTGCGCCGAGACGTATCTCGATATCGAAGCAGAAGTCAGTACCGAGTATATTATTTCCGAGAAGACCGTATTCCCTTGCCTGTGCTATGGCTATCTCAAGGCGCTCCACTGCTACGGGGTACTCTGCACGGACATAGATATAGCCCTGCTTTGCACCGATGGTATAGCCTGCGATACACATAGCCTCGATTATTGCGTGGGGGTCGCCCTCAAGTATGGATCTGTCCATGAATGCGCCCGGGTCGCCCTCATCGGCGTTGCAACAGACATACTTGATGTCGCCCTCGGATGCCTTGGCAAATGCCCATTTCCTGCCTGTGGGGAAGCCAGCGCCGCCGCGGCCTCTTATGCCCGATTCGAGCAGTTCGTTTATAACATCGTCTGCGGACATGGAGGTAAGCACCTTTGCAAGTGCCTGATATCCGTCGGTTGCGATATATTCCTTGATATTCTCGGGGTCTATGACACCGCAGTTGCGAAGTGCGATCCTGAGCTGCTTCTTGTAGAAGTTGGTCTCGGAAAGGGATATTATGGAGCCGTCCTCATGCACGGTCTCCTGATAGAGCAGATCTGTAACGATCCTGCCGTTCTTGATATGCTCTTCCACTATGCGCACTACTCCCTCGGGGGTAGCCTGTGAATAGAATGCTCCCTCAGGGTATACTATCATGATGGGTCCTAATGCACAAAGGCCGAAGCAGCCTGTCTTTACAACAAGAACTTCCTTATCGAGACCCTGCTTTGCAAGCTCGCTCTCGAGTGCTTCTATGACCTTCTTGCTGCCCGATGAATTACCGCAAGAATAAGCATTTGAAAAAGTGATACAAACCCTCTTAAAGTCAAATT
>JAFPPJ010000224.1 GCA_017410745.1 Oscillospiraceae bacterium | reverse complement strand
GTGCGGGAACGGTGTACTATCCTCGGAGCATAGATTTGTACGAAAAAGCTCGGCCACTTCCGACCGAGCCTTGTGCTTTTCTATTTTCCGCCGCGCGCTTTTCGTCCGCGGCTTATATATTTTATCTTTGCAATGACTATGCCTATGAGGAATACCGCAAGCAGTACCTCTGCGATGCGGCACAGTCCCAGCAGCACATCGGTGATGCCGTTCTCCGGCGATTTTTTGTACTCGATGCCGTCATAGCTGTACACCTTGAAGGTCTTTTTATCGCCGACCTTATGCCCGCTCAGATACTTGTCCGATTCCTCTATGTGGTATGTCTTCCCGTCAAGCTCATATTCCCAGTCGAGGACATACAGCGTATAGTGCTCCACCTTGGTATGCTTTACCCTCTCCGCGGAAGGCAGATCCTTGTAGTAGTCGTCGAGCACCTCCTGCTCCTTATCGTACTTGTCCACATTCACAAGCACTGCATCTGCCTCTTCCTTGTAGGGGGCATCGCTGTACAAGGCGTGCGCCCCATCGATCAGGTATATGAAGAAGCCGGCGGCAGCCATTATTATGACCGATAGCACTATCGCTCCGATGAACGCCTCATTGTCCTTGGCGTAGTACTCAAAAAAGCCCTCGTCCTTGCTGTGCTGTACCTGTTTCTTTTTTGTCTTAGCCATACTGTCATCATTTCCTTAAGCGTATCTTTTCGGACAGCTTCTTGGTGAAGTAGCCCGGCGCGCCCTTGCTGTCTATCCGCGCATAGTCGCCGTCAACATAGTCATCGCTGAACTTTGTGCCTTTGCCGCCTTTCAGCTTGTCACAGTCCACGAACACATGATACTGATCCGTCACCTTTGATGCATCCCATTTGTCGGATACATACACGGCTGTCAGCTTGTCGCATCCGTAGAACATGAAGCTTATGTTCTCTGTCTTTTTCAGCTCAAAGCCCGATATATCAATAGTTGTCATCTTATAGCCGCAGAAGAACATACCGTCCATGTATACCACATTTGAGGAATCCGCTCCGGAGAAGTCCACAGACGTTACGCCCGTCCAGAAAGGCCCTTCCGTTTCGCCGCCGTCAACGGGATCGCCGTATTCATCGTACCGCGAGAACATACCGCTGCAGTCCTCGGGCAGCACCGTGCCCTTTTCGGCAGTGATCTTCGTCACTCTTGTATCGTATCTGTAGGCCAGTATCTGCTCCCTCGTCACATTGCCTGAGAGGGTCAGCACGCCCGTCTTTTCATCAAGATGCGTTCTGCCCACGCTGCCGTCTGATGTGACCGTTATCTTACAGGTCGTGGTCTTGTCGTCGGATGTGTCCGCCGTGCCGTTGGTGGCAGTGGCAGTTATCACAACGCTGCCCTTCTGCAGAGCGGTGACTTTTCCGTTCTCGTCCACAGACGCTGTATAAGGATCGCTCGATGTCCACACCACCGTATCTGCCGATACATTTTTCGGTGATATCGCAGCGGTCAGCCTGATGCTTTCATGCTTATCGGCACATATATCCCTGCCGCCCTTTACCGTGATGCCCTCTGCATTTATCTCCGGCTTCTTCTCCGTGAAATAACCCGGGCGATCCTCCGTATCTATCCGCGCATATATAGTATCGTCGCCGAGCTCCGAGTATTTGCTGCCGTTTCCGCCCACCAGCTTGTCACAGCCGTCGAACATGCCCTCCCATGTCCATGTGGTATGGTAGGTATCGGGCACTCCCTGCCATTTGTCGTACACATACACGGTGGTGAGCTTGGGGCATTCCTCGAACATCTCCTCCACCATATCCGTGCCGCCGGTAAGGCATGACATATCCACCGTGACAAGATTTTCGCAATCATAGAACATCATGCGCATATCCGTCACCGCCGAAGCATCCGCCTTTGACAGGTCTATCTCCTTTGCCCTGTATTCACGGAAGAGCTGCTCGCAGTCCTCGGGCAGCACCGCACCGTCCTCACACACCACCCGCTTCACTCTGGAGTCGTCTGCGAAATGGCGTACATCATCGTAATTTACCTCGCCCGCACATAAAGTGAGCGTGCCCTTCTTGTCAAGGCGCACTATCGCTTCCTCTGCGCCTGCATCTGCGGCAAAGCCCATACATAAAGCCATTGAGGCAAGTATAGCTGCTGTTTTTTTCATAAGCCCTCCCCGCATTCGTGTTGATCATCCCGTTCTCGTCAAGGCTGCGGCGAATACCTCCGCCCGCAGCCCCTTTGCCCCATTATATCATAAAATATGCGTAAATACAATAGGTAATTAGCAATTGAGGGTTTAGGGTATAGGGTTTAGGGTATAGGGAAGGAGTGACTTCGTCACATTCTTAATGGGGGCTCTGCCCCCATGCCCCCGATAGGGATTAGGGTTCAGTAACCGATGCAGCATTATTAATGGTGGAGTGCCGCACTCGTACTTCTGTGTATATTCTACCGGGAACTATCCCATTTGTCCACTGTCCGATTTTCGGGGTCACTTCTTTTTGCTTATGTCCGATATTCGGGGACGTCGTTCACTTCC
>JAFPPJ010000019.1 GCA_017410745.1 Oscillospiraceae bacterium | reverse complement strand
CGTCATGTTCTGCACGGCATATCCCGTCGTCATATCTCCCGTCGTGACAGGACAGTACATGTATTAGCCTGTCGCTGCCGGGGTCTGCGGTATATATATCCGTATCGACGCACCGCCCGTTTTTGCGGCTCGATATGATATATCCGCCGTCAGGCGCAAAGGCAAGCCTGCCGCAGGAGCCGAAGGTGTCCTGTTTTATGCCGTCCTTCTCCGCATACAGCATATGCGCCTTGCCGTCACGGAAGGTAAATATCTGCGCTCCCGCCTCAGGACTGTCGCCTGTGGACACGATCATCTCCGGTATCCCGTCGCCCGTCAGGTCATAGAGCGAGAACATATCGCTTTCCCTGAATATGACCCACAGACTGCGGTAAGCATCGAGCCATTCCGGAGCAGATGCGCTGAGCTTCATCGCTGCGGCGTCATCTGCGGCTTTATTGTCCGCGCGTATAACCGCATCCGTCGGCTCAGTGGTCATACCGACAATCTGTGACGGGGTCTGCGCCTGTGAAGCGCATCCTGCCAAAATCAGTGCCACTATAGCTATGTATCGTTTCATCTCTGCTCCTTATCCATGCCGATGCTGTCGGCATATGCCAGAAGCGCACGGTAATATCTGTCGTCCGCACAGCCGCGCGAATAATCGGTTATCCGCCGTATTATATCCGATATGGCAGGATCGTCCTCATACTCAAAGCGCATCGCCGCTGCGGGAGGCAGAGCCTCCGTCATGCGTGAGAGCGCCTCCTCGGGCGTGACTATGCCCCTTACGGCGCTGCCCATAGATACCCTGCATATCCGTATGAACTCCCGCATCTTGCGGAGACGTTCTATGCGTATCTGTGCTGCCGCAGTCCTTGCCCGTATGAACGGCGAGAACGCCCGCACCGTCTCATCGGAGAGCCTGTGCCATGCGCCGCTCTTTATGAGCGCCGCAGATACGAGGAAGAACAGTTCCGTCAGTCTCGCATCGAGCACGTCCCCATGCAGTGCAAGGGACAGCTCTATATGCACCTTCCCGTCGATGGCGGTGTGCAGGTCAAGGTATTCACGGAGCAGTCTTGCGCTCCTCGGCGGGATATCGGCAGATACAGCACCCGTCAGCACCGACGTGGTGAAGCTGCATATCCGCGCGCCGTATTCATATATAACGATGATATCAGTCATGACCGTTTCGCCTGCTGCAGGAGCGCCCGCACGCCGTCCGGTATCAGCCGAGTTCCGCTGCGAGCCTGTCTGCGTTGAATATATCCATGAATCTCTCTGCAAATCCGTCCTTCAGGTCAACGGGCATTTCCTCGCCCGTGGCCATGTTCTTGAGCTTTGCGCTGCCCGTCTCGAGTTCGCTGCTGCCGATAACGAGCAGATATTTGCACTTGGTCTTGTTGGCGTACTTCATCTGAGCCTTGAAGCCTCTGCCGCACAGCTCTGTCTCCGCGCGGAAGCCCTCACGTCTGAGAGAGTTTGCAAGGAGGGCGGCGAAGCGCTGCTCATCTGCACCCATAGATGCTATGAACAGGTCGCAGGTATCAGGCTCACCGAAGTCCCTGCCCAGTGCCTTCATTGCGAGTATGGCTCTCTCCATGCCCATTGCGAAGCCGAGAGCGGGTGTGGGCTGGCCGCCCATCTGACCGATGAGCCCGTCGTATCTGCCGCCCGCTACCACCGTAGCCTGTGCGCCGATCTTGTCCGAGATGAACTCGAACACCGTGCGTGTATAGTAGTCAAGACCGCGTACTATCTTCGGGTCTATCTCATAGTCTATGCCCATTGCCTCAAGCAGAGCCTTCAGCTCATCGAAATGAGCCCTGCACTCGTCGCAGAGGTTGTCCGTTATCATGGGAGCATCCTTTGCGATGCTGCGGCATATCTCGGACTTGCAGTCGATTATCCTCATAGGGTTCCTGTCGAAACGGGAGCGGCAGGTATCGCAGAGCTCCTCCCTGCGGGGAGAAAGGTACTCCCTGAGGATGGTATAGTATTTGCTGCGGCACTCGGGACAGCCTATGGAATTTATGTGGAGCTTGGCGGGTATGCCGAGGGTATCGAGAAGCTCGCGCACGAATGCGATGACCTCCGCATCAGCCGCAGGTGCGGCTGCGCCTATCATCTCCGCGCCGAACTGGTGGAATTCCCACAGTCTGCCCTTCTGCACGTTCTCATGACGGAACGCACTCAGGTTATAGTATATCTTCTGGGGCATGGGCTCATTGAGCAGGCCGTTCTGTATAACGGCGCGTATCGTGCCCGCAGTGCCTTCGGGTCTGAGGGTATAGGTGCTCTCGCGCCCCTTTACCGTCCACATCTCCTTCTGCACCACGTCGGTGGTCTCACCAACGGAGCGGACGAACAGCTCCGTCTTCTCGAATGTGGGGATGCGTATCTCTCTGAAGCCGTAAAGACGCGCAACTCCTGCGGCAGCCTGCTCCACCTTCTGCCATATATAGCTCTCGGAGGGAAGTATATCCTCCGCTCCCTTGTTTCTTGTGATAAGTTCCATGATCTATCCTCCGGTGCTCCCTCATCCCTATCGGGATACGAGACAGCATGATTTTTGACGATTACTGTTATTATACCACACTATATATATTTTGTCAACATTTGGTTGGCAAAGCCCGGATCGCCAAAGGCGACTGTTACCTTGGCGGGCAATGCCCGCAGCTACCCGGTACGCATTTGAACGGCAGCAAAATCTCCCTGCCGCTCAACCCCTTGTGCTATCCTGTTTTTACGATGTCACATCAGCCGCTATCAAACTGATACTCCGCCCGGCTGCACAATACCGCCTGATAATTACTCAATGCTAATTAACTTTTAATGTCTTGACTTTTTTTGCATATTATACTAAAATAATGATAGAAACCAAATGGAGGGATGTATATGAAAAATTCCACCAAACTCGCAATAATCATAATAAGCACATTTATCTTCTCATTCCTGCTAGGCGTGAGCATATCCGCCGAAAGCTACCAGTTTGACGTATCGGGCGCCAAGGAGACACAGGGCAACTGGGCACAGGCGTTCACCGAATATACCCCCCTTGAGGGCAGGGAGATGCATGAGTACAATTTCAACCCTCTGTGGATGACCGAAAACTCCGAGATAATCGCCGAATTCAGATATTCCGGCGAGCCCAGCCAGCAGGGCGCAGCACCCATCGAGCTGATATGGCAGACCTGGGACAGCAACAAGGAGCAGGTGCCCGGCGCGGTGAAATGGGCAAAGGTAGCCCCTGCCACCTGTACCGACACTATGGCGACCTTCACCTACAAGGACATAGTTGAAGCATACGGCACGGACGACTTCTCCACCGTATACGCCGTGAACATAGGCGACACCGGCACCAATCTCAAGCTGCTCAAGCTCACCTGCACCAACATCGACCGCTCCAAGGTACCGGGACTGCAGGCAGCAACGCCCAGACATGCGACTGTTGCGAATGTAAACGATATCGAAAACAATGCGCCGGGCGACAACAGCACGGCATTGACCATAGCCCTCGTCATAGGCGGGATAGTGCTCGCTGCGGGCATCATCTTCGCAGTGATCCTCCTGCTCAAAAAGCACAGGAACAGCGGCTATTGATTAGGAGACAGCATGAAGAAAGAACTTACGGTATTTCTCTGTGCCATTCTGCTCGCATCATGTGCGGGGGATGCATCCTCCGCACCGGCGCAGACCTT
>JAFPPJ010000223.1 GCA_017410745.1 Oscillospiraceae bacterium | reverse complement strand
GCGCATTGCAGCCGCAGTATCACCCATATGCATCGCAGCGGTACTGTTAGCATCGAGCATGTCGCCCGAGGCCGCAGCACTCATGACATTCGCATCCGCATCCGCAGACGCATATATCTGTGCGAAGGAGGGCTCGCGCAAGGGCCTGTATGTGCTGTTCACAGCCTTCATCGAATGTGCGTGGATACTTGCGGGCGCAGAGATAACATCTGCGGCGGTGATCGCTGTATCCTGTGCGGTCATAGCGGTATCCATCCCCTCGTTTATCACAAAGAACATCATAGGACAGGCATCGGGGAGATACTCGCAGTTCGTATTGCCCGCAGCTGCGGCACTGATGATGATACCCGTTCATACGACGGGATATACCGCACTGGCGTGCAGCTTCGCACTTGCGGCTGCGGCCTGCGTCAATGCGCTGATGCGGAAGAACACCATACCTCTTGCTGTCATGTTCCCGCTCATATTCATCGTAATGTATATTACCTATCCGCCTCGCCTTGTGTTCTATCTCGTACTGTGCGCAGTGCTCGCGCTTGTCGGCAGGGTGATATTCAGAAACGGTATCATTGACGGCAGGAACAGCGATACCATAGCAATATCGGCGCTCACGCCCCCGCTTCTGCTGATGTGTGAAGGTTTGGGACGCCATGACAGCACGACGCTGTGGGCAGGCGTGACGGCAATAGCGGCGGTATTCCTGCTGATGTACCGCCCCAAGGGCAAAAAGGCGGAAAATGCGGCGGTGCTCACTCTTGCGGCGCTCATGGTACTCCCTGTATGGTGGACACAGCCATTCTTCACATTCCCGGAGCTCATACGCACGGAAGCCGCACTGTTCCCCGTGGCGGCGGTGCTCATACTGCTGTGGTGCATACATCGTGACAGGCGCAGTATCATAGGCGATATCGCATTCCCATCCGCCATCATCATGCTCGTGGTGCTGTTCATCGATGCGGCAAGGACATCCCTCGCCTTTGATGCGGTGTTCCTTGGTGCGGTGATTATCGCGGTGCTCGGACTTTCGTTCATATTCAGGCGTAAGAGATGGTTCGCGCTGGCAGCGGCTTCGGCGGCGGCAGAGGCAATAATCATGACGTTCAAGCTGTGGCGCTCGCAGGCATGGTGGATATATCTCCTTGCGGCAGGTGTGATACTCATAGCAGCAGGTCTCGGCAATGAGACCCGCCGCAGACATGATGAACAGGGGAAGAAGTCCCGTCTGAGGAGTCATATGGAGCAGTGGAAATGGTAACAGTAATGTCCCGGAATTTTCGGGACATTTTCTGTTTGGTATTGCATTTTTCGGCGGGATGTGATACAATAGAGATATATACGTTGATGAGGTGATGCTATGAGGCAGATCGTCGGTAAAAGTCTTTCGGGAGACATAAAGGAAGCGGTATCTCCGATAGAGGCAGGTCCTTCCTTCCTGATGATGTATTCGGATGCGGAGCACTTTGAAGATAATGTGCAGAAGCTTGCAAAGCTGTTCCCGGGCGTGCCTTCCATAGGGCTTCCGGGCGAATTCTACAATACGTGCTATTCCTCATCGGGAGTGGGCGTCACCGCATTCTACGGCGTCAGAGCTGTTACAGGCGTGATGCGCCATGCGTCCTTTGCACCCGTGACGGACATAGCATCTTTGAAGAAGAACTGCGCCGCGATAGGAGCGGGCGTGGATGATACAGTATGCATAGACGCATGCACGGGCAATGATGCCTGCGTGCTCACCACTATGTACAGCGTGCTCAAGCATTACGGCATACATGAGACGGGCGGCACCGTGTCGCTCGGCAGCAAAATTGCGGCAGACGGCGTGATACACGATGACTGCGCGGTGTATGTGCTCATGCGCAACCTTTCGGGCAAGGCTAAGGTGTTCAGGGAGAACCTGTACAGGGCGGTGAGCGATAAGCGCTTCGTGGCGAGCCGCACCGACCCGTCGAAGTATTATGTAGGCGAGCTCAACGGCAGGCCTGCAAAGCTCGTGTACGAGCAGCTGCTGGGCATCGGCGACAGCCAGGTGACAGAGCAGACGATGAAAAATCCGCTGGGCAGGATAGTGGGCAAGGATATATACATCGTGTCCATAAGCGGCACCCTCGGCGACGGCCTCACCTTCTACCGCGAGGTCAACGACTCGGACGTGCTCACGCTGCTCGAGCTCAAGGATATACGCACTATCGTGAAGCAGACGATAGAGAATATACATTCGGAGATGGACAGGATATCGGGCATAGTCTCGGTCAACTGTGTGTTCAGACACAACCTCTTCGATGAGAAGAACTATCTCCAGGAATACCTTGACCTTATGAATATCGCACCACACTGCGGGTTCTTCGGATACGGCGAGCATTACAACGGGCAGTTCGTCAATCAGACCATGTCCTGCGTGGCATTTGAATAGAGAGGTGCATCATGCTTTTCAGATCTGCTAAGAAGAAAAAGATGGATCTCGATCCGCTGTACCATATTGCGGACACCATATCGGAATTCCGCGGCGAGCTCGTGGCGAACGAGCTTTCAAGCCTTGATGAGCTCAGGCTAATACAGTCCTCCTTCTATTCGGTGCTTGAACAGGATTCCGTGCTCAAGCAGAAGATGGACTACTTCGGACAGCTGTTCGAGCGCATGACCAATGCAGCCGCAGGCTACAGCAAGGTCAAGGATGATATAAATGATGCCATAGATGAGGCAAACGGCGAGATAGACACGCTGCGCACACGCTCCGATGCCATACAGGCCGAATTCGAGAAGATGAGCGATGTGATAGGCGAGTTCAATGCGGCTGTGGTGCGCATCAGCGAGTGCATCGACAAGATCGCCGATATAGCGAGCCAGACCAATATCCTTGCCATAAACGCATCCATCGAGGCGGCAAGGGCAGGCGAGACCGGCAGCGGCTTTGCAGTGGTCGCAGGCGAGGTCAAGCACCTTGCGGATGAGATAAAGCTGCTCGTTGAGGATGTGGAGGAGAACATCAACGACATCAGCACGGGCACCGAGCATATCAACACCGTGATAGGCACGGCAGGCGAGACCTTCCGCTCATCGCTGAGCGATACGCTGCGCACCAAGGAGAGTTTTGACAAGATAGCGGCTGCTGTGAGCAAATCCGACGATGTGGAGCGGGAGATAAATACTGCCGCAGAGACCGCGACGAAGGAGCTTTCCTCCGTGAACCAGTCCTTTGAGCATATCGAGAAGGACTATATGAACGTGAATGAACACATAACCCGTGCCAACGACCTTGGCACGACAAAGGGCCAGGTCTTTGAATCCATTGCGCATATGACGGGACAGATACGTCCCTATGTGGAGAAGATAGCCGCCGAGGATGAAGACTGACGGTTGGTACAGACCTGCGATACAGGAGAAATATGACGATTTTTGACAGGCTCCGTCCGCTTCTTGACGGATGGAAGTCCTATTCTGAAGCTGCGGACACCCTTGCAAGGGGATATTCCCCCTTGGGGGTGTCCGGTATATCCTCTGTGAACAAATCTTTGCTTTGCCTGTATATGCACCAAAGACTCGGCCGCACGGTGATAGCCGTGTGCGAGGACGAGGCGCAGGCAAGGCGCATGGCCGCGGATATGACGGAGCTTGCTCCGGATATGTGTATACGGCATTTCCCTGCGAAGGAGCTGTCCCTTGGGGGAGCGGATGCGGTATCGCGCGAATACGAGCATGAGCGCCTGCGGGTGCTCACCGCCATGAGGAGCGGGAAGGCGGATATAGTGACGCTCAGTGCGGAGGCGCTCATGCAGCGCACGCTCCCGCCGGAGATGCTCGATTCCGCCGCCTTTGAGATACACAGCGGAGATACACTTGATATATCGGAGCTTGTGCGGCAGCTTGCCGCAGCAGGCTACAGCAGGGTGGACGAGGTCACATCGCCCGCCCAGTTTGCCGTGCGCGGATCCATAGTGGATATATTCTCCGTGGCGAATGATGCGCCCGTGAGGATAGAGATGTGGGATGACGAGGTGGACACCATATCCTGCTTTGACCCGGAGAGCCAGAGGCGCACCGACCCTGCGGATGCGGTAATGATACCGCCCGCCCTCGAGGTGTTCTGCGACGGTGAGGTGCTTGCGGACAGGATAGAGAAGTTCGCGGCTGGGATAAAGAGCAGGCACGCCCCGCAGATACGCGCAAATCTCGCAAGGGATGCGGACAAGCTGAGGAGCGGCCTTATCCCTGGTAACATCGACAAGTACCTGCCCCTTGCATATGAGCACACGTCAAATATCACGGGATACGCAGACAGCCCCGTGATCGCTGTGTGCGAGTACAACAACTGCATCGCCAAGGCAAAGGCGGCATATGCGATATATGCGGAGGATGTGAAGCTCCTGCTCGAACAGGGGGAGCTGTGCAAGGGGCTCGACGGGTATATGGATGACTTTGCGGCGGCATCGGCAAAGGCAGATCTGCTGCTCGATTCCTTCCTGCGCTCATCGGGGGACATATCTCTAAAGCGTCTGTTCACTGTGAATGCCAACCGCACATCCCCCTGGGGCGGCGAGATACGCCAGCTCGAGGAGGATCTCAAGAGCCTTGTGGCACGCGGCTTTTCGGTAACGGTGCTTGCAGGCTCGGACAAGACCATACCCATCATAGCACAGGATCTGCGTGAAGAGGGCATACCCTGCGATCTGCTCAGCGAGGGCGGAGAGCTCCATGCGGGCAGGGTGCTGCTCACATCGGGTGCGCTCTCATCGGGCTTTGAACTGCCCGAGATCAAGACCGCGCTCATCACGCAGGCAAAGGCCATGTCATCGAAGCGCAGGGCGAAGAAGAAGCCCGGCGAGGAGATACGCTCCCTTTCAGATCTTGCAAGGGGCGACCTTGTTGTGCATTCGATGCACGGAATAGGCAGGTTCGACGGCATACACAAGATCGAGATAGACCATGTGACCAAGGACTATATCACAATAAAGTACGCAGGCACGGATGTGCTGTATGTTCCCGTGACGCAGATGGATCTCGTGTCGCGGTATATAGGCCCGCGCGACGACAGCGGCGTGAAGCTCAACCGCCTTTCCTCCGGGGACTGGCAGAAGACCAAGAGCCGCGCAAAGAAGGCTGTCAAGGATATGGCGGACGAGCTTATCAAGCTGTACGCCAAGCGTGCTCATACAAAGGGGTTCCAATTCTCCCCGGACAATGACTGGCAGCAGGACTTCGAGGCACGCTTTGACTACACCGAGACCGACGATCAGCTCCGCTGCACCGATGAGATAAAGCAGGACATGGAGAAGCCCATACCTATGGACAGGCTCCTGTGCGGTGACGTGGGCTTCGGCAAGACCGAGGTGGCGTTCCGTGCGGCATTCAAATGCATGCTCGACGGCAAGCAGTGCGCAATACTCGTGCCCACCACGGTGCTCGCATGGCAGCACTACCAGTCGGCGATGAAGAGATTTGAGCATTTCCCGTTCACCATAGAGCTTCTCAGCCGCTTCCGCACCAAGAAGGAGCAGGAAAAGGTGCTCGAGCAGCTTGCGGCAGGCACGGTGGATATGGTCATAGGCACGCACCGTCTTGTGCAGAAGGACGTGCATTTCGCCGACCTGGGGCTGGCGGTGATAGATGAGGAGCAGCGCTTCGGCGTAGCCCACAAGGAGCGCTTCAAGGAGGCGTTCTCCGGGATAGACGTGCTGACCCTTTCTGCTACTCCCATACCCCGCACGCTGAATATGGCGATGAGCGGCATACGCGACATGAGCGTGATAGAGGAGCCGCCCGTGGACAGATACCCCGTGCAGACCTATGTCATAGAGCATGACGACGGCGTGCTCCTGCAGGCTATCGCAAAGGAGCTTCGCAGAGGGGGGCAGGTGTACTACATACACAACCGCGTTGAGACCATCGACCTGTGCGCCTCACGCCTGGCGGAGAGGCTGCCCGATGCAAGGATAGCCACTGCACACGGTCAGATGCCCGAGGAGCGCCTTTCAGACATATGGAAGAGCCTTGTGGAGCATGAGACAGATATACTCGTATGCACCACCATCATAGAGACGGGCGTGGATGTGGCCAATGTCAACACGCTCATCATAGAGGATGCGGACAGGTTCGGACTTTCCCAGCTGTATCAGCTCAGAGGAAGGGTCGGGCGCTCCAACCGCCGTGCATACGCATATTTCACTTTCCGACGGGGCAAGGTGCTTACCGAGGTGGCTTCAAAGAGGCTCAGCGCCATAAGGGAATTCACCCAGTTCGGCAGCGGCTTCCGCATAGCGATGCGCGACCTTGAGATAAGGGGAGCGGGCTCCATACTCGGCGGCAGGCAGCACGGACATATGGAAGCGGTAGGCTATGATATGTACATACAGCTGCTCAATCAGGCTATTGCCGAGGAGACGGGACAGGCGCTTCCGCCCTCGCCCGAGGACTGCCTCATAGACCTTAGCATAGATGCACACATTCCCGAGGACTACATCGTATCCCTGCCCGGCAGGCTCGAGGCATACCGCAGGATAGCGGCGGTATCGAGCGGCGAGGAGAGCTCCGACCTTATAGACGAGCTCATCGACCGCTACGGCGAGCCCCCGAAGGCGATACTCGGACTGATACAGGTGTCACTCACCCGCAATATCGCATCACGGGCGGGCATATCCGAGATAAAGCAGCAGGGCGACAGGATATATCTGTACATCAGAACGGCTGCACCCGAGCAGGTAGCGGCGCTCTCCGCCGCATACAAAAACCGCCTGCTCATCAAGGGCGACGGGCTGCGCCCGTATATCGCGGTAAGGCTGCTCAACAAGGACGAGCCCGCAAAGATAATGCAGGATGCGGTAGAGATATTCGCCTCAGCGGCAGGCGGGTCGGCAGTGCCGACAGCCACTTGATGCTTTGATGCATATGTGCGGGCACAGAAATTCGGCGTACCGGTTGAAACAGCATGCATTGTGCTATAAGCAGGCGGTGCCGACAGCCACTTAAGGTTTTGATGCATATGTGCGGGCACAAAAATTCGGCGTACCGATTGAAACAGCACGCATTGTGCTATAAGCAGGCAGTGCCGACAGCCGCCTGAATATGCGATGATATATAAATTCGGCTTACCACTTGAAATTGTACGCATAATATGATATAATAAAGGACAGGCGGTGATGATATGAAGCTTTATTCCAAGCAGACCCTTTCCGTGCCCCTTGCGGCGATGTCGGAGAGCGGCAGGTTCGTGCATTCATACATCATCACCGGAGAAAAGGGCGCAGGCAAGAAGACGGCGGCGAAATACACCGCGATGATGCTCCTGTGCTCGGATGTGCATGACGGCAGGCCATGCGGCGTATGCCGTGAATGCCGCCGTATACTGTCGGGAGTACACCCCGACTGCATATCGGCAGAAAAGTCAAAGAAATCATACTCTGTGGATGATATGCGCGATATCGTCACGGATGCCTACACTTCGCCAAATGACTGCGACAGGAAGGTATACCTCATCACCGACTGCGGCGGATGGTCGGATGCGGCACAGGCCGCTATGCTCAAGGTCACCGAGGATCCGCCCGACCCAGTGTATTTCATATTCACGGGGGATGACCTTTCGGTATTCCTGCCAACCCTCATATCCCGCTCTATGGTGATAGACATCACCACGGCGGACAGGGATGCCTGCATGGAATATATGCATGACACATATCCCGACAGGCCGGAGGAGGAGCTTATCCGTGCGGCGGATGCATTCGGCGGGAATATAGGCAGATGCACAGAGCTGCTCGAGGGCGATGAGAAGCTGCTCGACCTTGCCGAGCGTGTGCGGCGCACTGCGGCGGCATGTGCCGTATGCGACGAATATACTGCGGCGGCGGTGCTTTCGGGCATACGCGACAGGGACGTATTCAGGCAGATGCTTGGTATGCTCTGCGCAGTGGTGCGCGATGCGGCAGTGATGAAGTCGGGCGCGCAGCCCGGTTCATATATCGGATGTGACAGGGGATCGGCGGCAAAGCTGTCGGCATTTCCCGCGTCACGGCTGATACAGATGTATGACAGTCTTACATATACCGCACAGCTGTGCGGACTCAACTGCAATCTTGACTCGGCGGCCGCAATGCTTGCGGGCAGGATAGCAGGAAGGAAAGGACATATATGACCGAAATAATCGGAATTCGTTTCAAGGATAAGGGCAAGACATATTCGTTCTCGCCCGGCGGACTTTCCCCGAAGGAGGGGGACAAGGTCATCGTAGAGACCTCACGCGGCGTAGAATGCGGCGAGGTCGTGGAAGGACCGCACACGGTCGATGACAGCCGCATAGTAGCACCGCTGCGCAAGATAATGCGCATCGCGACAGAGAAGGATCTGCGCACGGTAGAGAATAACAGGCAGAAGGAGAAGAATGCCGCTAAGATATGCGAGGAGCGCATACTCAAGCACAAGCTCGACATGAAGCTCGTGGACGTGGAATGCACCTTCGACAACTCAAAGCTGCTCTTCTATTTCACTGCGGACAACAGAGTGGACTTCAGGGAACTGGTAAAGGATCTGGCGGGCATATTCCGCATGAGGATCGAGCTGCGTCAGATAGGCGTCAGGGACGAGGCAAAGATGCTCGGCGGTCTCGGCGTATGCGGCAGGCCCTTCTGCTGCAAGACCTTCCTCACGGAGTTCCAGCCCGTGTCCATCAAGATGGCGAAGGATCAGGGGCTCTCCCTCAATCCCACCAAAATATCCGGAACTTGCGGCAGACTTATGTGCTGCCTGAAATATGAGCAGGATTTCTACGAGAAGGAATACAAGACCACTCCGAAGCCCGGAGCATATGTATCCACTCCCGCATTCAGGGGCTATGTGGAGGAGGTAAACCTCATCACGGGCAAGCTCAGGGTGCGTCCGGAGAAGTCGGACGATCCGCCGCAGGTATTTGACAAGAAGGATGTCACCCTTATCAAGGAGGGACGCTCCAAGGTCGATAAGGATGAGATGAAAAATCTAAAAAAGCTTGAATAAGGAGGCAAACTATGTTTTACAATCACAAGGGACTTTCAATAGCAAGGAGCATACTTCTCCTCGTTACATTCACCACCACCACCGCTGCGGTAGTGCTCATGATCGTACAGTTCGCACTCGGTATCCGTGAGAAGAACGGATATATATCATTCAAGGATCACGACGAGCTGCCGTTCTGAAAAAGATCCCCCGACCGTCACGGATCGGGGGAGTTCTTCATGTAAAAGCAGGGAGGGCAATATGGATAAACAACGCGCCGACATCGTTATTTCCGTCCTTGAAAGGGTATACCCCGATGCGGTATGCTCTCTCACCTATGATGAGCCCTATCAGCTTATGATAGCGGCAAGGCTGTCCGCTCAGTGTACGGATGCCAGGGTCAATATGGTCACGCCCGCGCTGTTTGAGCGCTTCCCTACGATAGAGGACTTCGCTGCGGCGGAGGTCTCGGAGATAGAGGAATATATCCGTTCCTGCGGGCTGTATCACACCAAGGCGGTGAGCATCAGGGATATGTGCCGTGCGCTGCTCGACCGCGGCAAGGTGATACCCGACACGGTGGAGGAGCTGACGAAGCTGCCCGGGATAGGGCGCAAGACCGCCAATCTCATAGTAGGGGACGTATTCGGCAAGCCTGCGGTGGTATGCGACACACACTGCATCAGGATAAGCGGCAGGCTGGGCTTCACGGAGTCAAAGGATCCGCTGACCGTGGAGAAGGATCTGCGCGCGCTGCTCCCCGAGGACAAGAGCTCCGACCTGTGCCACAGGTTCGTACTCTTCGGCAGGGATGTATGCACCGCAAGGAATCCCCGCTGCGGGGACTGCCCCATAAAAGCGGCACTTGATGGATATGAATGCAGGATTTAGTATGAGTTTGGAGTTAAGGTGAGTTTGGAGTGTGGAGTTACTGACGGGACATATATGTCTTATAAATATTCATGTGGGATGATGATAACAGCACAAAGCAGAGGTAACCTGTTACTCTGTACTATTCAGGATATTAACTCCAAACTCCGCTCTTCACACTCCAGACTCTTATTGATATTACTGATTGTAGAATATCAGAGGACAAAAAAATGGCCAGCATATGCTGACCGAAACTGAGATAATAACAAATTATGTGTAGAACAAAAGAAAGGAGACAACAAAACGGATGTTAACTTATAATAAGAACTTAACATCATCTGTATTATACCGCATTTATCACCGGTAGTCAATACTGTGAAAGTAACTTTTTTACAATTTGTATAGATGCACAAATCAAGTGCCTCGCGGTTATACAAATTGTACTGCAATGAAGCTACTATACAGATTGTAACAATGTCAAGCTCATTGGCCGCATCAGTTGTTGTGATATTATGATACCATAAAGGCGGCAAAATGTCAAGTAGACCAAACCCAAAAAACTGTACGATAATTATGATTACAAAATGGTTAAAATGACGATTAATTTTGTAATAATTTTTTCCGTCCCCTGTTGAAAAACGAAACGGAATATGCTATAATAATAGAGTGATGTCCTTACACACACCCCACAAGTGATGTGCGGGACACGCCCATTGCCCGTGACAGTGCCGATGAGCGGCTCATGCGGCGGGCATCCTTTCGTAAGTCTTTTGCAAACAGAAAAGGGGAAAAGCATGAAGAACAGATCAAGATTTGCAGCTGCGGCTCTTGCTGCACTTTTATTTGCCGCCTGCTCCTCAAATAATCCCGAACAGGGCAATAATCAGAATGTGAACACCGATATTCCCGATACAGCACCGGTGCAGACCACCGCTCCTGCGGAGACATGGGCTGCCGACCCCGAGGAGACGGATGCTTCCGCACAGATAGCGGATGTACAGGCTCCGCCCTCAGAGGTGCAGCAGACGAATGCACCTTCACCCATAAACGGCATCGAGCTCTCATACTATGCGATAGAGGTGGAGATAGGCGATACCTTCATGCCCTATGTCACAATGTATCCCGAGACCGCTTCCGAGTCCGACAAGGGCGAGATATGGAAGAGCGAGAATACGAATATCGCCACCGTCGATGAAAAGGGCAACATTACGGGCGTAGCACCCGGATATACCACCGTCACCGTCACCTCCGAAAAGAACCCGAAGGTATTTGCCACAGTCAGTGTGCGAGTATACGATGCGGACGACTACTACGGCTATGACAGTGAATACGACGACGATACCGTTCGCCGCATAGAGCTCACCTACAACAGCATAGACATGGATGTGGGCGATACTGATATGCCCTATGTCACCATGTATCCCGACTATGCCGACGATATACGCGAGATATGGTCATCCTCCGATGAGAGCGTTGCCACCGTCGATGAAAAGGGCAACATCACCGCAGTCGCACCGGGCTATGCTACCATCACGGTAAAGGCAGCGGCACGCCCCGAGGTATACACCACCGTCACCGTCCATGTAAACGGCGACCTCTATCTTGACAGGTCGGGCGGCTCTGCGGATATGGCAGATACTCTCCCCTCCGTTGAGACCATCGAAGCGGCGGCCACCTCTGCGGCTCTTGCCGATGAGGGCGAGGATCCCGACGACTTCATAAAGATATCCGACAATGACCGTCCCGGCGCGGTAAAGCAGATAACGCTCACCTTCTACAGCACCGACCTTGAGATAGGTCAGACGGTTATGCCCATAGTTACCATGTTCCCCGATGATGCATACGACAAGAGCGAGATATGGTCATCCTCCGATGAGAACGTGGCTACTGTCGATCACAGCGGCAATATCACCGCAGTGGGCGTGGGCGAATGCATCGTGACGGTACAGTCCGAGTCCGACCCCGATGTGGAGTCGAACGTGGCTGTCAGAGTAAAGTCGAGCGCATCAGAGCCCACATATATAGACGGCATCATGATCGTGAACAAGTCCTATCCGCTCCCCTCGGACTACAACCCCGGCGTTGACCCCGAGGCACAGAAGGCAGTGGATGAGCTCATCACCGCAGCATCCGGAGAGGGACTAAATATATTCGTATCATCGGGCTTCCGCAGCTATGAGCGTCAGAAGACCATATACGACCAGTATGTAGAGCGCAGCGGCAAGACCGAGGCGGACACCTATTCCGCGAGACCCGGCTATTCCGAGCATCAGACGGGACTTTGCTTCGACCTCAACAGCATAGACGAGTCCTTCGGCGACACTCCCGAATACACATGGCTCAAGGATCACGCTCATGAATACGGCTTCATAATCCGTTTCCCCGAGGGCAAGGAGAACTTCACGGGCTATATGTTTGAACCGTGGCACATCCGCTATCTGGGCAAGGATGAAGCAAAGAAGGTATATGAGAGCGGTCTTTCCCTTGAGGAATATCTCGGCGTAGAGTCGAAGTACGCAGACTGAACACAAACTCTTGATAAGGAGAATTGATATGATCATAATAGGCAGCGATCACGGCGGATTTGAACTGAGGAAGGAGCTTGCCGAGCATCTCAGGGCAAAGGGCTTCCTTGTAACGGAGGCAGGCAGTGAGAACGGGGAGAGCGTGGACTATCCCGATGTGGCACAGGAGGTATGTGCAAAGGTGATCTCGGGCGAAGCTGAGAAGGCAGTGCTCATATGCGGTACGGGCATAGGCATCTCCATCGCGGCAAACAAGATAGACGGCATACGCGCGGCGCTGTGCACCGACTGCTACATGGCCAAGTACACAAGGCTGCACAACAATGCCAATGTGCTCTGTCTCGGCGGCAGGGTCATAGGCGCAGGACTTGCGTGCGAGATCGCAGATACGTTCTTTGCCACCGATTTCGAGGGCGGCAGGCATCAGCGCAGGATAGACAAGATATCGGCGCTCGAGAAGTGAGAAAGGACTGATGGACATGCTCAGATATACTCTTACGGATCATCCGCTGATACAGCACAAGCTGTCACTCATGCGTGACATGAACACGGGCTCCAAGGAGTTCCGTGAGCTGGTGAGCGAGACCTCCATGCTCATGTGCTATGAGGCCATGCGCGACCTCCCCGTGAAGGAAGTGGACATACAGACACCTCTCGGCATCGCTCATTCCAAGGTGATATCCGGCAGGAAGCTGGCATTCGTGCCCATACTTCGCTCCGGTCTTGCAATGACCGACGGCGTCATGAATATGATACCCGCCGCTAAGATAGGCCATATCGGCACATTCAGGGATCCCGAGACCACCGGCACGGTAGGCTATTACTGCAAGCTGCCCCGCGACATCGCGGACAGGGCAACGGTCATCGCAGACGTGATGCTCGCTACCGGCGGCGCAGCGTGTGAGGCCATCCGCCTTGCAAAGGAAGCTGGCTGCACCGACATCAAGTTCATATGCATCATAGCCACCGCAGACGGCATAGCAAAGGTGAACGAGACCCATCCCGACGTGAATATATACTGTGCGGCGGTAGATGACGGCCTCAACGAGGACGCATACATCGTACCCGGCCTCGGCGACGCAGGCGACAGAATGTACGGCACAAGGTAAAATAATTAGTAATGAGTAATGAGTAATGCTCGCTTTGCGCAGGGATAGAGGTCTGTGCGGGATAAAAACAGACATTGCATATCGGGGTATGGAGCAAAGCCCTATTGAAAACGTGTGACGCAGTCACACACCATCCCTATACCCTAAACCCTATGTCGGGGCGCAGCCCCATTGGGAATGTGTGACGCAGTCACACTCCTTCCCTGAACCCTGAACCCTATACCCTAAACCCTAAAGATAAAGAAAGGAATAACTTTTATGTGTGGAATAGTAGGCTTTACAGGCTTGAAGGATGCAGCACCCATACTGCTCGACGGACTTCACAAGCTCGAATACAGAGGATATGACTCTGCGGGCATCGCCGTTCGCGACGGCGACAAGACAAGGATCGTGAAGGCAAAGGGCAAGCTGCAGGAGCTTATCGAAAAGACCGACTCGGGCAAGGCAGTGCCCGGCAAGTGCGGCATAGGACATACCCGCTGGGCTACCCACGGCGAGCCCTCTGAGACCAATGCACACCCTCACTGCTCCGATGACGGCACAGTCACGGGCGTACACAACGGCATAATCGAGAACTATCGTGAGCTCAAGGAGAAGCTCCTCAAGCGCGGCTACGAGTTCCACACCCAGACCGATACCGAGGTAGCGGTGAAGCTGGTGGACTACTATTACAAGAAGACCGGCGGCGACGTGGTGGACACCATACACAAGACTATGCTCCATATCAGGGGCTCATATGCTCTGTGCCTGATGTTCAAGGATATGCCCGGCGAGATATGGGCAGCAAGAAAAGACAGCCCCATGATAATAGGCATCACCGAGAATGATTCCTATATCGCATCGGATGTCCCCGCTATACTCAAATACACAAGGAACGTGTATTATATCGACAATATGGAATTTGCCCGCATCACTCCGGGCAATGTGGTATTCTACAATATCGACAGCGAAGAGGTCACCAAGGAATGTGTCACCATCGACTGGGATGCAGAGGCTGCGGAAAAGGGCGGCTATGAGCATTTCATGATGAAGGAGATACACGAGCAGCCCCGTGCAGTCCGTGACACGCTCTCCTCCATGATCAAGGAAAGGCGCATCGACCTTTCACAGGCAGGCCTCACCGAGGAGCAGATACGCGATATATCCCAGATATATATCGTAGCCTGCGGTAGTGCATGGCATGTGGGAATGTGCGCACAGTACGTCATAGAAGACCTTGCGGGCATACCCGTGAGAGTGGAGCTTGCATCGGAGTTCAGATACCGCAGCCTGCTGCTCGACCCCAAGGGACTTGTGATAATCATATCCCAGTCGGGCGAGACCGCTGACAGCCGCGAGGCTATGAACATCGCGAAGCAGATGGGCATACGCACACTCGGCATCGTCAATGTGGTGGGCTCATCCATCGCAAGGGACGCAGACAGCGTTATATATACCCTTGCAGGCCCGGAGATATCCGTTGCCACCACCAAGGCATACAGCGCACAGCTTATCGTGTCCTATGCCATAGCAATAGAATTTGCCCGTGTGAGAGGGAAGATAGACGACGCGAGATATGCATATCTCTTGTCCGAGCTCGATTCCATCCCCGACAAGATTGAGAAGATACTCTCCGACAAGGAGCGTATACAGTGGTTCGCCAACAAGTTCTCCGCCGCAAAGGATATATTCTTCATCGGCAGAGGCATCGACTACGCTATATGCCTTGAGGGCAGCCTCAAGATGAAGGAGATAAGCTACATACACTCCGAGGCATACGCAGCAGGCGAGCTCAAGCACGGCACCATCTCCCTCATAGAGAAGGATATCCTTGTGATAGGCGCGCTCACTCAGCCCGCACTCTATGAGAAGACCGTCAGCAACCTCGTTGAGGTCAAGTCAAGAGGTGCATACCTCATGGGTCTCACCACCTACGGCCACTACGAGATAGAGGATACCGTTGATTTCACGATATATGTGCCCAAGATAGACGAGCATTTCGCCGCATCCCTGGCGGTAGTGCCCTTGCAGCTCATGGGCTACTATGTATCCGTGGCAAAGGGCCTTGATGTGGACAAGCCGAGAAACCTCGCAAAGTCCGTGACCGTTGAATAAGCAGGAGGATATCTATGAATATATGGCATGATATGGAACCCGACCGCATAACCAAGGACGACTTCTATGCGGTAATAGAGATACCCAAGGGCAGCAAGATGAAGTATGAGCTCGACAAGAAGACAGGTCTCCTGCGCCTTGACAGAGTGCTCTACACATCCACCCACTATCCCGCGAACTACGGCTTCATACCCAGGACATATGCAGAGGACGGTGACCCTCTCGATGTGCTCGTGCTCTGCTCGGAAGCCATATATTCGATGGCACTCGTCAGATGCTACCCCATCGGCGTAATATCCATGCTCGATGACGGCGCAAAGGACGACAAGATCATCGCTGTGCCCTTTGACGATCCCACCTACAACTCATACAAGGACATAAGCGAAGTGCCTTCCCACAAATTCGAGGAGATGTCCCACTTCTTCCAGGTGTACAAGCAGCTTGAGGGCAAGACTACCGTCATAGACGAGGTAAAGAACCGCGAGGCTGCGGTGGACATCGTGGAGAACTGCATAGACAGATACATCGAATACTACTGCAAGGGCAAGCTTCATGCAGGCCGTGTCTGAGCTGTTTGAAGCGGCGGAGAGGATGCGTGAGTATTCATACTGCGTATACTCTCATTTCTCCGTGGGCGCTGCCATACTTGCAGAGAACAGTGAGGGCGACAGGCGCATATTCACGGGCTGCAACGTGGAGAATTCCTCCTACGGCGGCACTATATGCGCAGAGCGCACTGCCGCAGTAAAGGCTCTGTCCGAGGGCTACGGCAAATTCATCGCCGCGGCAGTATCGGGCGGAGTGCAGGGCGAGCCCGAATACGGCGACACCTTCCCCTGCGGGATATGCCTGCAGTTCATGTCGGAGTTTGCCGTACCGGACATGACCGTGACGCTCAGAAGCGGTACATATCCGTTCACCGATCTTATGCCGAAGGAGTTTGACCTGCGGCAGAGCTTGATAAAGGAGCCACCATGGAAACATATACATTAAATGTGGCAGGCCTGACAAGGGAGCTGCCAATATGCGCCGTCAATGAGAGCCTTGATATAGCGGCATTCATCATGTATTCGGACATAGAGCTTACGGTGGAATGTGCTAAGGCGCTCCTTGCGAAGGTGCCCGAATTTGATGTGATACTCACGGCCGCATCCAAGGGCATACCCCTTGCATATGAGGCTGCAAGGCAGTCGGGCAAGCCCTATTTCGTAGCCAACAAATCCCGCAAGATATATATGGGCGAGCCTATATCCGCCAGCGTGCGCTCCATCACCACGCTCGAGCTGCAGACACTGTATCTTGCCGAGCTCGATGCCAAGCGCATCAGCGGAAAGAGAGTGCTCATACTCGACGATGTTATCAGCACCGGCGGGTCGCTCAGCGCAATGGAGCAGGTGGTGAAGAAGGCAGGCGGCATCATCGCGGCAGCAGCAGCGGTACTCGCTGAGGGCGAAGCAGCCGACAGGGGAGACATAATCTTCCTCGAAAAGCTCCCGCTCTTCCCCAGGAAAATATGACCGTAAGCCATGCCCTCGCCTATCAGGCGGCAGCTGACAACTTGATGATACCCTCGCATGAAAAAAATTTTCCGTGCGAGGGTACTTTTTTTCCCCGACATCGGTTAAATGTACAAAGGGCAGGAAACCCGAACAAAAACAAATATATGGAGGAAATAAATATGTTTAACAAGAAGACACTCAGACTTTCCGCAATACTCGGAGCGATCGTAATATCGGCATCATGCCTTACCGCACCCGCATTCGCAGCAGGCCAGCCCACAGGCAGAGTATATATCGAGATGAACCCCAATCTCCCCGCAACTCCCGATTATTTCAGAAACGTGAACAGCAACACCGTTATCAAGATAGGCAATAACACCTACTCCGCAGGCAGCTACGGCACAAGAGTGAACACTCCCGCCAACAACAGCCGTGTTACCGTAACCGTAAAGGAAGGCATGGAGTATATCAGCTACTGCACCACATATTCCACCCGCATCAAGGGCACAGCAGTAACAATATTCGGCAACTACTCCGGCTACTATGCAGCACAGTGGACAAGAAACGGCAGAACATACACCCTCAGATGCTCACGCGTTGTTAACGTGAATGCTATCCAGCAGTATGTTGCAAACGCTATGAGATAAGCCGCAGAATAAATGTGAACGATACCCCGTGCTATCATGATAGTACGGGGATCTTTTATGCATAAGGAAGAATGAAGAATTGACAGGGACGCTAATGTGAACGGCAATAGTTAATAAGCCGCAAATTCTCCGTCAGCACTGCCCCCTTATGCTTTCCTATGCTCCGAGATGACAATATCAGTTCCTTTCAAATAAGCATCGGGTAGCTCCGGGCTTGCCCGGCGGGTAATAGTCGCCTTTGCCGACCGGGCTTTGCCTACAAGCTTGACAAAAGATGGGAGATGTGGTAGAATTTAATAGTCACCTAAATCTGTAATATCGGAGGAGATAGTATGAATATTGCCGTAGCGCAGTCGGGCGGACCAACATCGGCGATAAACGCATCCCTTGCGGGAGTGTTCGAGAGGGCAGGGGACTACGGAGAGATAGGTCAGGTGTTCGGCTCTATCAACGGCATAGAGGGCATGATAAACGACGAGCTGGTGCCGCTGGTGAATATACTCACCACGGAGTACGACGTGGAGCTGCTCAAGCGCACACCGTCCACAGTGCTCGGATCGTGCAGGTATAAGCTTCGTGCCTACGACCCCAATGACAGTGTAACAGAGACGGAGTATATGAATATCATCAATACCCTTGAGAAGCATGATATAGGTGCGTTCTTCTATATAGGCGGCAACGACAGTATGGATACCGTGTATAAGCTCGACCGCTATATCAAGGCAGTGGGCAAGGATATCAAGGTCATAGGCATACCCAAGACCATAGACAACGACCTGCCGGGCACCGACCATACACCGGGCTTCGGCTCTGCTGCCAAGTATGTTGCCACCACGCTGCAGGAGATAATCCGCGACAGCCGCGTGTACAGTATACAGTCCATAACGATAGTAGAGGTAATGGGCAGGGATGCAGGATGGCTCACAGCCTCCACCTGCGTGCTCCGTGCCAACGGTGAGCCAGCACCTCACCTCATATACGTTCCCGAGGCGTTCAGGGACGGCTTCCCGATGGAGAAGTTCCTTTCGGATGTGGCGGGCATGATGAAGAGATACCGTGCAGTCATAGTCGCAGTCAGCGAGGGCATCGTCCCCGACGAAAGGGAGTATGTCAAGACAGGCGCGGATGCCTTCGGCCATACCGATAATTCGGGCGTGGCAAAATACCTTGAGAAGCGCTGTGCCGAGCGTTTCGGCTGCAAGGTCAGGAGCATAGAGCTCAACGTCATGCAGCGCTGCTCCTCTCATACCGCATCTGCCACAGACCTGAAGGAGGCGGAGGCAGTGGGCAAGGCAGCAGTCGATGCGGCAATGCGCGGCGACAGCGGCAGGATGATGGGCTTCAGGCGCATCAGCAATGAGCCCTACCGTGTGGAGGTCATCTCCGTGGATGTGGCAGAGACAGCCAATAAGGAGCGCTTCCTGCCTACCAACTGGATAACGGCAGACCGTTCGGACATCACGATGGATGCGCTGGGATATTTCCTCCCGCTCATACAGGGCGAGGTCATACCCGAGTACCGGAACGGCATACCCATACATTTCAGACTTAACCAGTAAGACAGGGCGGAGATATTTTTCGTGAAAGTGAAAAATATCCCCGCCTTCGGTTGTATATATAGTGAATGCAAGAAGGCTTTGCCGTAAAGGAGTGGGAAAATGAAAAGGATCATGATAGCCGCCGCAGTGCTGCTTGCAGGGTGCGATACTTCACCCGCATCGCTGTCGGAGGTGACGGATATGCAGGAAGTGAGCATCACGATGACGGAGGTATCCGAACCGACGGATACATCACCGGTAAAGCGCACCGAGACGGAACGCACCGAGACAGAGCGCACCGAGCGTCAGACCGAGCCGCCGCAGGATGTGCTCGTCCCCGAGTATATCCCTGCCGATCCGGATGCGGATGCCGCCATAGATATACATCTGAGTGCAAGCAAGGATGAGCTGCTCACCGATGAAGACCCGGAGATAATATGGTCTGCGATGCTCCCGGTGGAGTGCGATCCCGAATCGGTGGGACTTATTGATGCGGATACGGGCGTGACGGTCGCGACCCTCAACGATATAGCCGACTATAAGAAGTACGGCGGGGACATCATGGGCGACGGCGTGTATAACTGCCGCTTCGTGGTGGATACCGACATCAACACCGACGATGACGTGTCCGAGCAGCGCAAGTATCATTACTATGCGGAGTTTTCCGATGAGCACGGCCTGCACCGTTCGGATGCAGTCGAGATAGCGGTGTATGAGCCCTTCACCGAAAAGGAACTTGAGGATATGGAGGCTGTGGATAATGTCATAAGCGACCTGCTGAACGACGATGATTTCAAGGCGCAGGAAAAGAGCGTCAGGATGCAGCGCGCGCTTGATACGCTGCATACCCTTGCCGCAGAGGGTACGCCCGAACGTCCCTATCCGCTTGTAATAGATGACAGCATATGCGTGGAGGAAAG
>JAFPPJ010000222.1 GCA_017410745.1 Oscillospiraceae bacterium | reverse complement strand
GTGTATAACTGCTGACGGAGGGAATATGCACTTTGTTGATGCGAAGGGTATACTGACGGGGAGCGGCGGCAGATGCGGGATGAACGTATACAGGGGCTGCACCCACGGCTGCATATACTGTGACAGCCGCAGCAAATGCTATCAGTTCACCCATCCCTTTGAAGATATCGAGGTCAAGCAGAATGCGCCTGCACTGCTTGAGGATGCGCTCAGACGAAGGCGCAGGAAATGCGTGATAGGCACGGGCGCCATGTCAGACCCGTATATGCACTGTGAGGAAAGGCTGATGCTCACAAGGCGATGCCTTGAGATAATACACAGATACGGCTTCGGGGCGGCGGTGCAGACCAAATCGGACATGGTGCTGCGTGATATTGAGCTGCTCGCAGGTATAAACGAAAGCGCAAAGGCAGTGGTGCAGATGACGCTCACCACCTATGACGACAGGCTTTGCAGCATCATAGAGCCGAATGTGTGCAATACAAAGCGGCGCGCGGAGGTGCTGCGCATCATGCGAGACGAGGGCATACCCACAGTGGTGTGGCTCACGCCGATACTCCCGTTCATCAATGATACTAAGGAGAATATATCCGCATTGCTCGATATATGTGCGGATGCGGGCGTGAAGGGGATAATATGCTTTGACATGGGGCTCACACTGAGAGAGGGCGACCGTGAATACTACTATGACGCACTCGACAGACACTTCCCCGGGATGAAGCGGCGGTATATCGGTACATACGGCAATGCATACGAGCTGCCTAGCCCCGATGCGCCCGCACTGATGCGGCTGTTCCGTGAGTTCTGCCGCAGTCACGGGATCATGTCAGACCCGGATGAGATCTTCTCATATATGCAAAAGATGCCCGAAGATGAGCAGCTCAGTCTGTTCGATATATAATGATAAAGCCCGCAGGCGTATCGTCTGCGGGCAAGTCATATTCGGTGGTCGGTTGTCGGTGGCGACCGGTCACTATAACGTGCAGGATATGAACGAAAGTTACATTTTATGTGCACATATCCAAAGTTTCATAAATATGCGAAATTCGATTGACAAAGCTGTATGGATGTGGTATCATTATATATGATGATCAGCGTCTGTCACGGTCGATGAATTCAAGGGATATGACGGACAGGATACCGAATACCGCGATGAATATGAGCATATTCAGCCAACAGTTGAGTACATTTTCTTTTTCCGAAACATACTGCTCCTTGTAGTTCTGCTTTGCACATTCCCTCATGAAGTCGTCACGGCGATTCTCACCTATCTGGTTGTTGTTGAGATCTTGTCCCTGTATACCGTATACTATCGGCTTTATGGGTTTGGCATTATCGGGTATGGAGTGATATATGCCTTCTTTAAGTGCCTTTTTTATAATAGGCTTATCAATATTGTAGGTCTCGAGAGGCATCTGCTCTTTTATGCTTTCATACAGCGTATCGGACATATGATACTCATTTTCCATAGTATCCACTATGGTCTCCTTGGTTTTTGCATCAAGTTCAAAGTCCTGCATATTGAACAGTGCGTTCCACATAGATACCATAGGAAGCTCGTTATAGTGCCCTTCGGCGCAGAGCGCAGTAAGCCCCCATTTTGATACGGTGAAATTTGATATGGGCATCATCTTTTCCGAAAGCTCAAAGAAGCCGCCGGAGAATATCAGCTGGAATATCAGCAGGAAGGGCATGATGGTCATTGCGGTGGTGGTGTTTCGCACGATCGCAGATATGAACAGAGCTATGACATTTGCGGAGTAGCTGACGAGGAATATAGTGATGAACAGTTCAATAATGGCATTGTTTATGATGATGCCCTTTTGTGGCATAGCACCGTTGCCAAGCTTGGTTATGCAGAAATAGAGCACGCCAACGGTGATGACCGACTGGGAAAGGCAGAGAAATGCCTGATAGATCATGTTCGCAGCCACATAGGATGACATATGAAGACCCGAGCGATGCTCACGCTTGACTATGGCACGCTCGCGGCATATCACCTGAATGGAATTGAAGCAGCCGTTCCATATGCATACACAGGAAAGGGCAAATGACCCGATGGCTGTACCCTCCATCGTGTAATACAGATTTTTGCCGACAACGATAGATACAAGACCTGCTATTATGGCTGCCATAGGGAGCGCCTTCCAGTCGCTCTGGTATATGAACATCCTGAACAGCTTGCCGAGATATATGCCTGTCTGCTGTATACGGCCGCGATGTGTGAGCTTATCCTTGCCAAGTTCTGTATTCTGTGTGTTCATACGGCTTCCTCCTTTCCCTCTGACATAGCAGCGTATTTGCTGACATAGTAGTCTGCCTTGCCTTCGCCGCCCTCGTCCTTCTGATTTACGGAGAGCAGGAACTCTTCTGTCTTCTCCTTGCCGAAGAATTCATATGCGCCGCTGACAGAGCCGTAGTATGCAAGTCTGCCCGTACGGTCCTTGTCTTTTGCAAGTACGATCACATCGTCGAAGAGGTCTATCACTCTGTCGGGGGTATGGGTTATGACTATGACTATCTTGCCCTGATCGGCGATGCTCCTGAGACTTACGAACAGATTTCTTGCAACGATGCCGTCAAGTCCGGAATCGGGTTCATCAAGTATGAAAAGCGAAGGGTCGGAGATGAACTCCATTGCGATGGAAAGACGTTTCCTCTGGCCGCCCGACAGCTTGTCCACAAGGCTGGTCTGTACGGATTTGAGGCCGAAGCGCTGTATCACCTCGTCCACTCTCTTTTTCTTTTCCTCATCGGATATGGACTTGGGGAGGCGAAGGCTCGCTGCATCCTCGATGGTGTGATATACCGTGTCGTTGCCACGCATGAGGTCGAGCTGAGGCACGAAGCCTATGTCGTATTTCATGGATTCGTATTGCTCATAGACGTTGTTCTCGCCGATGAGGATATCTGCATCAGCCTTCTCATAGCCTGTGACGGCATTGAGGAACGTGGTCTTGCCCGCGCCCGAGCCGCCGAGCAGGAGCACCATATGGCCGCCTGGTATAGTGAGCTTGATATCCTTGAGCAAAGTCTTGGTGTAGATGAAATCCTTTGCAGTCCTCTCTCGGATGTTCACCGTGAGCTCAAGGGGTTCTGTCTCCTTTTCGGCGGAATAATCCTCCGGGGCGAGCTCCTCGGGAGAGAGCGCTTCATCGGGTGCGTCATCGTCTTCTTCAACAGGGGCGCTCCCTGCTGAGAGCTGTTCGATGGGCAGGGGCTGGAATTTGCTGCTGAATCCCCATATCATAGCAGTTATGCCGCGCAGGGAGAATATGTCAAAATAGCTCAGCCACAGGAACGTCCATCTTTTGCGCCTGCCGAATCTTTCCGCAAGGCCGTTATATATGTAGATGCTGTATATGAAGTTCACGATAGTGAGTGCGCTGTATAATACGAATAGAACAAGATATGCTATAGTTGCAGGTATGTTGTTCGTATCGGGGCTGAGCCCTTTTGAGAAATAGGCAGAACAAAGCAGCACAAGCACCTGTGTTACCATGAAAACACGTCCCTGCTTCTCCCTGTTTGCTATCTTTGAAAGCTCATAGTAATTGAGGAAGGGCACGAGCGCATGCCACCATGTCTTACCGCATTTGCTGAAAAGCTTGGCAAGTCCGATATGATAAAGCAGTTCTCCAATCAAATAAAGCAGCTGCGAGACTAAAAACACTATCATATCCGGGGATATGGGTTCAGTAGTTTCGACTACGTTCTCAAGTTCCATTTTCATCATCCTTTGTATATACAGAAGATTTTTAATATATTATAACATATAATTATACAAATTACAATAGATAAGACGAAATTTTATGTCTACCAAGCCTGCATCCGCCTTTGGATATGATGCATATGTGCGGTCATAAATATTCGGCGCAGCTATTGTATTTATCCGTTTTATATGATATAATATCAAGTGAAGAAAGAAACAGGAAAGGCTGCGGGAGATGACTGCAGAAAGGGGCAGATATGGGATTTGAAGAAAAGGCGGCACAGCTGTTCCGTGAGGTGGGGGAAGCAAGGAAAATGGTGCTGTCTACAGCCGCAGACGGCAGAGTGTCGTCAAGGATGATGAGCGTGGTATGCATAGACGGCAGGTTCTATTTCCAGACGGATACGGCACTGAGAAAATACGCACAGCTCAAAAGGAATGGCCGTGCGGCACTGTGCGCGGACAATCTGCAGATAGAGGGAGTATGCACGGAGATAGGGCATCCGATGAAGGATGAGCGTTTCTGTGAGGTGTTCATGAAACATTACAAGGGCTCATATGATGCGTATACCGGCATGGAGAGCGAAAGGCTGTTCTGCCTTGAGCCTGTGTATATAGAGCGGTGGATATATATAAGCGGCGTGCCGCATATGGAGGTCTATGACTTCACAGAGCGGCGCTGTGATATGATGCGCTATCCGGACGATCTGCCGTGTGACGGATACAAGGCATGAAGAAGTATAATGATTTCTCGTCGGGAGCGGTGTGGAAGGTGATACTTTCGCAGGCGGTGCCGCTTATGCTCGCACAGCTCGTGCAGCTCCTTTACAACGTGGTGGACAGGATATACCTCGGGCATATGAGCGGCGGCGACAGCATCGTGCTGACGGGCGTGGGCATCACCTTCCCGATAGTGACGTTCATCACAGCGTTTGCCGCACTGTTCGGTATAGGCGGCGTGCCGCTGTTCTCGATAGAATGCGGCAAGGGCGACAAGGACACGGCGGAGCGCATACTCGGCAATTCGGTATGTCTGCTGCTGATAAGCGCTGCAGTGCTGATACTGACAGGGTATGTCTTCATGAAGCCGCTGCTGTATCTGCTCGGTGCCAGCGACAGGTCATACATCTATGCCGCAGGGTATCTGCGTGTATATCTGACAGGCACGGTGTTCGCCATGTTCTCGACGGGACTAAACGGCTATATAAACGCGCAGGGCGCACCCAGGACGGGCATGCTCACAACTGTGATAGGCGCGTTCGCAAACGTAATACTCGACCCAATATTCATATTCGCATTCGGGCTCGGCGTGAAAGGCGCGGCGGCAGCAACGGTGATAAGTCAGATGCTCTCCGCTTCATGGATACTCATTTATCTGACGAGGAAAATGCCGCTTCGCATACACAGGAGAAATATCCGCCCCGACAGGAAGCTGACCGCAAAGATAGTATCTCTCGGGACATCCAACTTTGTGATGTCGGGCACGACCTGTCTGGTGCAGATAGCCTGCAATACAACGCTGCAAAGCTGCGGCGGAGACTTGTACATAGGCATCATGACGATACTCAATTCCATCCGTGATATGGTGATGCTGCCCGTACACGGGCTTATGAGCGGCGCATCTCCTGTGATAAGCTTCAACTACGGTGCAAGGGAATACAGGCGCGTGAAGGATGCGATAGACTTCACGGCAGTGGCAGGAATGGTATATACCGCTGCGGTATGGATACTGGTGGTAACGCTCCCGAGGTTCTTTTTCACGGTGTTCACGGATGATGCGGCAATGATAGAGCAGGGGATATACTCGCTGCGGATATACTTCTTCGGATTCGTGTTCATGTCGCTGCAGTTTGCGGGGCAGTCGGCATTCCAGTCGCTGGGCGATGCAAAGCACGCGATACTCTTTTCGCTGCTGCGCAAGGCGGTTATAGTAGTGCCGCTCACTCTGCTGCTCCCCCGTATGGGATTCGGCGCAGACGGTGTATTCATCGCAGAGCCCGTATCGAATGTCATAGGCGGCATAGCCTGCTTTGCCACTATGAGGCACACGGTATACCGCAGGATAAAAGAGAATATCAGCTGACATAAGGCCGGCAGTAAACGTCGTATATCTGCACATTCGTACAGGACGATGGATGCAGATCAATATATCAATTTCTATGGAGGTGCTTTTATGCCAAAGAAGAAATCTATCGTACAATCAGCTGTGGAGACTGTCGCAGAGATCGCGGGCGCTGACAGCGCAGAGGCTGCAAAGTTGGGCGAAACTGTGGCGGCTCTTGCCAAGGGTGCAGAGGAATCAAAGAAGCCCGCTGCAAAGAAGCCTGCGGCTAAGAAAACCGCTGCAAAGAAGACGGCAGCAAAGCCTGCGGCTAAGAAGACAGATGCCAAGAAGACAGATGCAAAGCCTGCGGCTAAGACCGCAGCCAAGAAAACGGCTGACAAGCCTGCCGCAAAGAAGGCCGCTGAAAGTGCGGCCAAGAAGAGTGCTCTGCCCATAGAGTTTCAGTGCAAGGGCGGCAATTACACCGGTGAGCAGATCGTGGAGATGTGCAAGGCTGCTTACAGGAACGGCACAAAGAAGCAGATACGCACGATAGAGGTGTATATCAAGGCTTCCAAGAGCAAGGCATATTTCGTGGTGAACGGCAAGGCTGAGGATGAGAACGGCAATGCATACAGCATAGACCTTTGATGTGACAGGAGAGTGCGGGATGAGGGCAATCGATACATTTCCGACGAATAAGATACAAGACCTTGAATACTGTATCGGACGCGTATTTCCGTTCGGTGCGACGATAACCGACGGCGGAGTGAATTTCAGCGTATTTTCCCGTGAGGCAAAGAGCTGTACCCTTGTCCTGTATCATCACGGTCAGCAGGAGCCCTTTGTAGAGATACCGTTCCCGGAGACATTCCGCATAGGCAATGTATATGCCATGATGGTCTACGGTCTCGACACCGAGACCGTAGAATACGGGTATCGCTTCGGAGGCGAGTGGGCTCCTGAAAGAGGGCTTCGCTTCGATGAACGCAAGGTGCTGCTCGACCCGTATGCAAAGTCGGTGTCGGGACGGTCGGTATGGCGTGACGGCAAGGACGGAGACTTCATACACCGCGGTCAGATCATACGGGAGGACTACGCATGGGAGGGCGACAAGCCCCTTGAGATACCCTTCTCCGATCTGGTGATATACGAGATGCATGTACGCTCATTCACTGCGGACAAGAGCAGCGGAGTGAAGCGCAGGGGCACATTCGCGGGGCTCACTGAAAAGATACCCTATCTCAGGGAACTGGGAGTAAACTGCGTGGAGCTGATGCCCGTATTCGAGTTCGACGAGTTTGAGAATGTGCGTGAGCACGGCGGCAGGACGCTGGTCAATTACTGGGGATATTCCACGGTAGGCTTCTTCGCGCCTAAGGCGGGATATGCGGCATCTGCTCCCTTCGGGCTTGAAGCGGATGAGATGAAGAATATGGTGAGGCTGCTGCATAAGAACGGCATAGAGGTCATACTCGACGTGGTGTTCAACCATACCGCAGAGGGCGATGAGAACGGCCCTGCCATATCCTTCAAGGGGATAGACAACAGGACATACTATCTGCTGACACCCGACGGGCATTATTACAATTTCAGCGGGTGCGGCAATACCATGAACTGCAACTACGCCACTGTGCGCAGCATGATACTCGATTGTCTGCGGTACTGGGTGGCATCCTATCACATAGACGGGTTCCGCTTCGACCTTGCATCCATACTCACCCGTGATGAGAGCGGTGCGCCTATGATGACGCCGCCACTGCTCGAAGCCATAGCCCGTGACCCGGTGCTTGGCAGATGCAGGCTCATAGCGGAGGCATGGGATGCAGGCGGACTGTATCAGGTGGGGAGATTTCCCTCATGGAACCGCTGGTCTGAATGGAACGGGCGGTACAGGGACTGTGTGCGCCGCTTCATAAAGGGCGATGGCTCTGCGGCAGAAGAGCTTATAAACAGGCTGTGCGGCTCGCCCGATATGTATGAGGGCAGGGGCACTGCGGCTTCGGTGAACTTCATCACCTGTCACGACGGATTCACGCTGCGCGATCTTGTATCCTACAATGAAAAGCACAACGAGGGCAACGGCGAGGACAACAGGGACGGCTGCAACGATAATCTCAGCTGGAACTGCGGTGCCGAGGGCGACACCGATGATGAGAATATACTCTCACTTCGCAGGCGGCAGATGAAAAATATGCTGACGGTGCTGCTCATGAGCAGGGGAGTGCCTATGCTCCTTTCCGGTGATGAGTTCGGCAATACGCAGTACGGCAATAACAATGCATACTGTCAGGACAATGAGATATCCTGGCTCGACTGGCGGCTGTTAAAGAAGAACCGCGACCTGTTCACATACACAAAGAAGCTCATAGCGCTGCGGCGCAGACATCCCGTGCTCAGAGCCGCACACTTTGACACGGGGTATAACGGCACAGGGTATCCGGAGATGTCATTTCACGGCACCGAGCCGTGGAAGGAGCGGGGCGAGCCGCTGACGCTTGCCTGCCTTTATGCGGAGGATCATATCAAGTACGGCACTAAGAGAGACACATATATCTATTTCATGATAAACTCCCACTGGGAGGATCATGTGTTCACTCTGCCCATCGTACCCGAGGGGCACACATGGAAGATCGAAGCGGCATCATCGGAAGCGGCGGTGCTTGAAGACAAGGCATATATCCCTGCCCGCTCGGTAATGGTGCTTGCAACATATGTATGAGACTGCCGTATACTATGAAAAATGGCGCTGATCACAGCGCCATTACATATATCTGACAGGGGTTCGCTTCATCCCACAGGTCGTGGAACACTTCAAATTCCTTGAAGCCCACTGCCTGATAGAAGCGGTTGGTAGCGTCATAGTCTTCATACATGCCCATCCTCACGGTCTTGACCTGCATGAACATATACCCTTCTGCGGCAGCACGAGCCTTTGCAGCTTCAAAAAGCGCCTTGCCTATGCCGCTGCGGTGATGATCTTTGAGCACGCCCATGACTGCAAGTTCGACAGTCTCCTTGCCTGTCTCCTTGAGATAGAGGAAACCCGAGGGCTCATCGCCGTCAAATTCGGCGAAGAATATCTTATCGGCACTGTTTTTGATATACTCCTCGCGGGACTCCTTTACGGCGAACCAGTCGGGGAGTGCTTCAAGTACCTTTCTTGTTATTGAGCTGCGTTCTGTATTGTCTGTGATCTCTCGCATCATGTCTTTCCTTTCGATCTGAGTGTTTTGTATACATTGTTCTGTACGGGAAGCCTCTCCCATCGCCTGAACATAGACGCATAGTCCCGTGACAGTGCGGCTGCATCCTCTGCATCAAGCAGGCCGATAAGCGGCATAGTGAGACCGTGTACCGCGCAAAGCATCCAGTATATGCTGACGGGCTCACGGTGTTCGGATGCAAGGGAATAGATAAAGCTCAGCATTTCCCTTGCCTCGGATGAGGCAGCCCCCTGTGCGGCGATATCGTTTATCACTGCCTCAAGGTCAGCGGCAAATCTGTCATGGCAGGGGTCGTCGGCGGGCTTGCTTCCCATTCCGAAAAGGCCGTCCGTCGGCTTCTTTTCACGTTCGAGCCGTTCTGCTTCGGCGATATATCCCGAAGCTGTCTCCTGTATGCGTTCAAGTCCTGTCATTTGCTGTCATCCGTTTCTGTGTCCGTTTCTGCGGCTTCGGCGGTATTCGCAGCAGCCTTCATATCCGAGCGCCACCGCAGGAATATATATACTCCGAAGGCGGCTGCTATGAGCATGAACAGTATGCCGAGCGTGTGGGAGAGTGCGGCGGAC
>JAFPPJ010000221.1 GCA_017410745.1 Oscillospiraceae bacterium | reverse complement strand
GTTCTATTTTTTCACACGTTGCTTCCTCGAGCCTGTCGTATACATCGGGTATCTCGTATATTTTATTTGGTGCGATGCTTCTGAAATCATACATTTTTATATCGCCCGTTTTAGTTACATAAAAGCCATATATATTTGTATTATCAAAATGCTCCGACATTACGAACACTATATCCGGCATCTCGTCAAGTATCCTCTGCTTTTCTTCGTCTACCATCACAGCAGGCGAAGTTTCCGCAGCCGATACCGATGATGTTCCGGCAGTTGTTTTTTCGGTCGCTGTTGTAGTTTCTGTCGTGGTCTCGGTCGTAGCCTCCGTTGCGCTCTCTGTTGTCTCTGTAGTCTCTGCCGCAGAGCTTTCAGCAGAGACAGAAGCTGTTGTTGTGGTCACTGTCAAAGCAGTTTCTGTTGTTGTCTCTGTTGTGACTGTCGTTGTGACAGTCGTCACTTCTGTCTGTGCCGTCTGTGCGCAAGCAGAAAAAAGCACCGCACATATTATCGCTGTTATCGCCTTTTTCATATATCCCCCTTGTGTCATGAGCCGTCTGTACACATCTATTTCTTTTCCATAGCCTTGCGACACTCATCGCATATGCCGTTCTCATCAAGTGCCATAGGCGGGTAGAAATATCTCAGATGTGCTGCTGTGTGGGTGGGATGATCGCTTTTCCCGTAGGCGCGGATGGTCAGCACCTCGGGCAGCCTCGGGTCATATCCGCTTTTCTGACAGCATACGCAGGTATTTATCCATTTCTTTTCGGCAGGAAGCATACGATGTCTGCCGCGGGTCTCGAATTTCCTTCTGTGGCGCATGAGCCCTCCCCTGTCGGTGAAAAAAGCAAGCTGTTAGGGAACGTCAAAAGGCTTTGGCGTTTACATAATTATACTACACCTGCGCCCCTCTTGTCAACGGCTTTTCCCCGAATATCTCCGTCATGAAGGTGCGGTATCCCAGCTTCTCGTACCACTTTGCCACCCCGGTGTAGAATATGTAGGATATGTCCATGCCCTGCTCCTTGAGGTACTGCGTCACACGAGCCACCATCTCCAGACCGATGCCCTTTCTGCGGTACTCCGGCACCGTGCCCACACAGCCGGGCATACCTACCCTGCCGTGCATATCCGCAAGATAGACACGGGCATCCGTAGCCACCTGACAGAATGACGCTATCTCGCCGTTCACCATGCCCACATATACCCGTTCGTCCTCGCCGAAAAACTTCACCCAGTCCTCTTCCACCGAGGCAACAGCCCTGTGTAGCGTACCAAGGTCGCCCTCATACCAGCCGTAGTCCGCATCCCCGTGAAGCTCACAGCTGTCATAGTCAAAGTCCGCCAGCCGCAGGAGCATCTCATCGCACCGCCCCTTTTCGGTGTACCCCAGCCTCTCGAAGAAGCCCCATGCACGGCTGTCCGCTCCTATCAGGAACTTCGAGGACACCCCGCCGAGCAAAGCCCTGTCATGGCCATTCTCACGGATACGGCTCTCCGCCTGTGCCATGAGCCGCGTGCCGATGCCCTTGCCGCGGCATTCGGGCAGTACGCACACCGCCCTTATATTCTCGCCGTCCACTGCGGCAAAGCCGCCCTCTGCGGTTATGAGATCACACCCGCCGAAGATATGGTCAAAGCTCTCCTGTGTCATGGCAAACTGCGGATAACATGCGTTGAATATGCGTGTCATAATTTCCCCCTTGACGAAAACCGCCGTATAGTGTAAAATATGCATAGAATACAATCCCGAAAGGTCTGTTCATATGCCGAGATTTTTTATAGATGAGAACGCCCTCTGCGGCGACGTGATAACCGTGACCGGCGCGGACGCTGTGCACATGGGACGCTCCCTGCGCATGAGAGAGGGCGACGAGGTCATTTTCTGCCGCATGGGTATGGAGTACCGCTGCGTGACGGAGACCTTCACCAAGGACAGCGTGGAATGCCGTGTGCTGTCGAGCGAGCCCTCGATGGCAGAGCCCTCGCTCCGCCTGACCATATACCAGGCCTTCCCCAAATCCGACAAGGCCGAATATATAATACAGAAGTGCACCGAGCTCGGTGCAGCAAGGATAATGTTCTTCCCGTCAAGACGGTGCATAGTCAAGTCCGCCGACAAGAAGCTCGAGCGATGGCAGCGCATCGCCGAGGAAGCCGCAAAGCAGTCGGGGCGCGGCATGATACCGCAGATACTCGCCGCAGGCAGCTTCAATGAAGCCCTGTCCGACCTCGCCTCACAGGACACGCCCCTTTTCTGCTACGAGAACGGCGGCAGCCGTCTGTCGGGTGTCACCTTCGGCGCGACTGCGGGCGTGATGATAGGCTCGGAGGGCGGCTTTGACCGTGATGAAGCCGATGCGGCAGCCGCCGCAGGAGCAGAACATATATGGCTCGGCAGGCGCATACTCCGCTGTGAGACCGCGCCTGTGGCGGTCACCGCCATAATCATGAACCTGTCCGGCGACATATGATGCGGAGCACACGTCCTTTATATATTATACATCATCGGACGGCAGATGTCAATACCAAAATCGCATTTTAATGTAACTTTTAGAAATACAATTTCTTCCCGTGAAATGAAAAATCCTGCCCCTCCCGATTGTATATATAGTAAAGGACAACAGAAAGAAGATGATACAATGGAAAAGCTCATACTCATACTTTCGATGATACTCACAGGCTGCTCCGCCGAGATATCCGACACCGTGAAGAAGGCAGAGACCACCGCAGTGATACAGGACATGACCCACCCGGAGGCTCCCGCAGACGAGGACTCGCTCATGACCCTTGAGGGCTTCTTCTTCACCTGTGACAACGGCTCGCTCCTGTTCATCACCGACGACCTCTCACCCATCATACTGTCGGGCTCCGTGCCCTACTCCGTCTCGGGCATACACATGAAGATACGCACCGCTGCGGTCGCCGAAAGCTACCCGATGCAGGCATATGTATACGATGCGGAGCTTCTCCCCGACGAGCCCATCCCCGACGATATGCAGGCGCTCCTGCAGACCCTCGACGATATGGGCTACAGCACGTCCCTGCACAACGACCTTGACGCAGACAAGCCGGCAAAGCCGATACATGATCCATAATGCATAATGAAGGTATTCTCTGCCTTTCATACAGGGGGGTATGTGTGTATAGCCCGCATACCCCCTTCCCTATTCCCTGTCGCGCTGCTCCGTGCTTTGCCGACAAATGCTTGACAAATGTCCCGCTTTGTGCTATAATGTATTTTGCGCCGATGTGGTGGAATGGCAGACACGTTTGACTCAAAATCAAATATCGCAAGGTGTGCGGGTTCAAGTCCCGCCATCGGCACCAGAGTGAGCGCAGACCCACAGGCCTGCGTTTTTGGCTGCCCGCCGCATACGGGCTATCTTAATATCAAAGCTGAGGTGAATAAAGTGGCAAACAGCGACAGTTGCGGGTCAAACGGACGCATTACAGATACAGTTCACATATCCGGCAAAGCTGCACGATGTTTGCAGCTTTATTGAGCGTGAGATATCTGTTAGCCCGTATGACCTGTCATACGGGTAAACTATTCCCCCGTATACTCCGGTCGGGATAGCAAGTCTATTTGTCCCTTCTGTCTGATAAAACAGAAGGAGGACGAACAAATGGAAAACAAGAATGTTCAGGAAATAAACGAAGTTGCAGACCGCGGCCACGGTGCGGAGATCGCGGCTATAATAAGGGGCAACGATTCCCCGAAGACCATGATGGCCCGTCTCGAGGACTACCACGAGAACGACATCGCCGAGGTAATGCAGGAGCTGTCCGTGCCCGAGCGCAAGAAGTTCTACCGCGTGTGCCGCACAGATATACTATCGGATATATTCGAGTTCATCGACGAGACCGAGGCAGGCGTATACCTGAACGAAATGGATATACGCAAGGCAGCCGCAGTGGTGTCGGGACTTGATACCGATACCGCGGTGGATATACTCCGCGAGGTGGGCAAGGAAAAGCGCAGTCTGATAATAAATCTCGTCGATCCCGATATACAGAAGGAGATCAAGCTCATCGCATCCTTCGATGAGAACGAGATAGGCAGCAGAATGACCACCAACTGCATCGTGATACATGAGGATATGAGCGTGAAGCAGGCAATGTCCGAGCTGATACGGCAGGCGGAGGAGAATGACAACATCTCCACGCTGTTCGTGGTGGACGACGACAACGAGCTTGGCGGCGCGATAGACCTGAAGGAGCTCATCACCGCAAGGAGCGGAACTCCGCTGAGCGACCTTGTGGCCACATCCTTCCCATATGTATACGCCACAGAGCAGACGGCGGACTGTATCGAGAAGCTCAAGGACTATTCCGAAAGCATCATCCCCGTGCTCGATGAGAGCAACAAGCTGCTCGGCGTCATCACATCGCAGAACATCATCGAGGCCGTTGATGATGAGATGGGCGAGGACTACGCAAGGCTCGCAGGTCTTACCGCAGAGGAAGACCTCAACGAGAGCCTCGGGCAGAGCATGAAGAAGCGCATGCCCTGGCTGCTGATACTCTTAGGGCTCGGCATAGTCGTGTCTTCGGTAGTAGGCGCATTTGAGAAAGTCACCGCACAGCTTACGCTTATCGCCGCATTCCAGTCGCTGATACTGGATATGGCGGGTAATGCTGGCACACAATCCCTTGCGGTGACGATACGCGTGCTGACCGACGAAAATCTCACATTCAGGCAGAAGATGCACCTTGTCATGAAGGAAACGAGGGTCGGCTTCTTCAACGGGGCGCTGCTGGGCTCGGCTGCATTTGTCCTTGTGGGGCTGTATATACTCATATTCAAGGGCAGAGGGCTCATCTTCGCCTTTGCGGTGTCGGGCTGTGTAGGGCTGTCGCTGCTGCTGGCGATGGTCATATCAAGTGCAGTGGGCACGCTCATACCCCTCTTCTTCAAGCGTATAGGCGTAGACCCCGCAGTTGCATCAGGCCCGCTGATAACCACCGTCAACGACCTTGTTGCGGTAGTCGCATTCTACGGAATGAGCTGGATCCTCCTGCTCAACATCCTTCATCTCGCATGATGCCGTCACATACCAAAAGATCGCCCGAAGCGAATGCTTCGGGCGATATGTATTGCGGTCTATCTGAACAGCTTGTGTCCGATGTACATGACTATTGCCATGAGTATCATCCTTATTATGCAGGACAGGAGCAGCATGCCGCCGGATGCCGCACACAGCAGCTTATCGGAGGACTGTATATCCTCAAAGTGTATCTCGGTCTTTTCGTCGCCCACCATATCACGGTGGATGACCTCGCCGCCGTATGATATGTCACCGCCCAGCTTCACGCCGAGAGCGCCTGCGAATGCACTATGCACCGCAGAGAAGGGGCGGTATTTCCTGCCGTCGCGCTTTAGTATCGCCTGTGCGGTCTTGCTGTCGAGCTTGACTATCCCCGCCGTAAGTGCCGCTGCCTGCGCCGCAAGCGCAGCGGGCGCTGCCTCCATGAAGCGGTATGCCTTGTCGGCCGCATTGTCGGGCTGTGTGGGGGACGAGAATATATGTGCTGCCGCCTGTGCCGCACGATACATCACCGCCAGAGGCGCGCCGCCTATCATCATCCAGAACAGCGGAGCGGATGCCTCCACTGCCGTGCCCTCTGCCGCCGCTTCCACTGCCGCACGGACTATGCCGTCCTCTTCAAGGTCGGAGGTGTCACGCTCGGATACCATGGATATCTGCACCTTCGCATCGGTGATATATCCTTCCTTGAGGCGGTCATGTATCTTCATCGTCTCATCGAATACATGCCTTGCGGAGAAGCACCACCAGCAGAGTATGCCCTCAAGCACCGCACCAAGGGGCGGTATGATAAGGTACAGGAGCGCGGATGCAAGAGCTGCCGCCGCAAGCGCACCTGCCATGATGAGTGCCGTCCATTTGCCGGCCTCCACCTTGCCCTCATTCTTGTCCCTGAGCTTTGCGCATACCAGTTCCGCAAGACTTCGCGGAGTAGGTATCCCCGGCGGGTCTCCGAACATCACTTCAAGTATCGCCCCTATTATCAAGGGCATCACATACAGCATGGCATCAAGCATGACTGCTCCCCCTTATCCCAATTTCAGACCGCTGAAATAGTCATTGAGCACGGATACCGACTTTGCAAACTTTGCCTTCTCCTCATCGGTGAGGGAGAGCTGTATCATCTCCTTGAGACCGTTCCTGCCGATTATGGCGGGCACTCCGATGAATACTCCCGCAGCATCGTATTCGCCCGAAAGCTTGCCCGATACGGTGAGTATGCTGTTCTCATCGTTGAGTATGGCCTTGACTATCCTCGTGAGAGCCATGCCTATGCCGTAGTATGTAGCACGCTTTGCAGCAATGATCTTGTATGCTGCGGTACGCACCTGATCCTCGATGGCATGGAGCTGCTCGATGTCGTACATGCCCTTCTTCTCTTCGATGAGCTCGTTTACCGACTTGGTGCCCAGACGTATCTGCGAGAACGGAACGAACTCGCTGTCGCCGTGCTCACCGATGACGTAGCCGTGTACATTTCTCGGGTCAACGCTGAAATAGTCTCCGATAAGGTAATGCAGTCTTGCAGTGTCAAGTGTGGTGCCCGAGCCTATGACTCTTGATGCGCCGAAGCGTGAGAGCTCATAGGTGACACGGGTCATAATGTCAACAGGGTTGGTAGCCACGAGGAAGATACCGTCAAAGCCCGACTTCACCACAGGTGTGATTATGGAACGGAACACCTCAACATTGCGCTGGAGCAGGTCGAGCCTTGTCTCGCCGTCCTTCTGCGCCACGCCTGCGGCTATCACTACGATATCCGCATTCTTGCAGTCGGAATAGTCCCCCGCATATATCTTCATATTTGACTTTGCGAATGCCAGACCGTGATTGAGATCCATGGCCTCGCCCATTGCGCGCTCCTTGTCGATGTCGATAAGTACCAGTTCATCGGTCACACCCTGATTGAGTGCGGCATAGGCAAAGCTCATGCCCACCATGCCTGTTCCTATGAGTACGACCTTCTTGGTATCACTTTTCATGATCTTACCTCCCTTGGATATATTATGTATATACTCAGTCTTCCTTTACGGCAATGCCCAGTATATCAAGGCTCTCCTTGTCAACGGGCGCAGGGCAGCTGCTCATGAGCTCGCTCGCATTCTGCACCTTCGGGAATGCGGTGACATCCCTGAGGCTGTCTGCGCCGCACATCATCATGCACAGTCTGTCAAGGCCTATGCCCATGCCGCCGTGGGGAGCCGCACCGTACTTGTACGCCTCCACCAGGAAGCCGAACTTCGTAGCTATCTCCTCATCGGTGAGACCGAGAGCCTCAAACATCTTCTGCTGCAGCTCATAGTCGGTTATACGGATAGAGCCGGATGAGAGCTCCGTGCCGTTGACAACGAGGTCGAATGCCTTTGCAAATACCTTCTCGGGTGCTGTGTCAAGGTACTGTATGCACTCATCCATAGGCATCGTGAAGGGATGATGCATCGCATCCCAGTGCTGTGTATCCTCATTCCATTCAAAGAAGGGGAACTGTGTTATCCACAGGAAATTGAACTTGTCCTTGGGTATGATGTCGAGCTGCTTTGCGGCAGTGAGACGGAGTGCGCCGAGGGATGAGAGCGTGAGCGGCGTCTTGTCCGCAATGATGAATACCACGTCACCCTTCTCTGCGCCTGCAGCAGCGAGTATCGCATCGAGCTGACCCTCTGCGAGGAATTTAGCGAAGGAGCAGTTGGGAGCATCCTCCACCCATCTGATGTATGCAAGTCCCTTTACGCCGAGACCCTTCACATATTCGGTGAGCTTGTCTATAGCCTTCCTCGTGAAGGTGGAAGCCGCATTCTTTGCGGTGATGCAGCGCACGGAGCCGCCGTTCTCAATGGCAGTCCTGAAAGGCACGAAGTCTATATCCCCTGCCACTGCGGTAAGGTCGGTTATCTCCATGCCGAAGCGAGTATCGGGCTTGTCCGAGCCGAAGCGCTCGAGCGCTTCCGTATAGCTCATGCGGGGCAGGGGCATGGGTATGTCACGTCCGAGCACCTCAGCAAACAGCTTCTTTATGAAGCCCTCTGCCATATTCATTATATCGTCCTGCTCCACGAAGGACATCTCAAGGTCTATCTGTGTGAATTCGGGCTGTCTGTCCGCACGCAGATCCTCGTCGCGGAAGCAGCGTGCAAGCTGTATGTATCTGTCAAAGCCCGATATCATCAGCAGCTGCTTGTATATCTGGGGCGACTGCGGCAGAGCATAGAAGCTGCCCGGATGTATGCGGGAGGGCACGAGATAGTCTCTTGCACCCTCGGGCGTGGATTTTATCATCATGGGTGTCTCTATCTCAATGAAGCCGTTGTCGCTGAAATAGTCCCTTGCCACCTTGGATATCTTTGAACGCATCATGATATTCTTCTGCAGCGGTGCGCGCCTGAGATCGAGATAGCGGTACTTGAGCCTGAGCTCCTCATTGGTGTTCAGGTCGTCTACTATCTCAAAGGGTGTGGTCTGAGCCTTTGCGAGTATGCGCAGCTCTGTCACGAATATCTCGATATTTCCCGTCTTTATGTCTGCGTTCTTGCTCTCGCGCTCACGGACATTGCCCTTTGCAAGGAGCACGAACTCCGTGCGTACAGTGCCTGCCTTTTCAAATATCGTCCTGTCGGTTGTGTCGTCGAATGCGAGCTGTACTATGCCTGTACGGTCGCGAAGGTCAATGAAGATCAGGTTGCCCAGGTCTCTTACCTTCTGTACATATCCTCCTACAACGACTTCTCCGCTCTCAGGCACTTCTCCGCAGTAATGCGTGCGCTTGAGCCCCTTCATAGTGTCCATTTAAGTATATCTCCTTTGTAAATAATTAGCATATAATACCGGTCTTACCGGTCACTGACTGATTTTCATGTCCGTTACTTCCTTTTCAAGGCGTTTGATCTTCCTGCCTGCGCTGACTATGGAGATCACCGTCCATACTATCGCTGTAATGATAAGCGGCACTGTGAATAACATGAATATCACAGACTGCCCGATACGGCCCATGAATGACTTGCCCTCGATTATTATCCATATACCCGTAATAGCTGCGCATAACAGCGGGAATACAGGCATCACCCATGCACGGGGATCCTTGTCTGTAAAGATATCTATCGCAAAGGCGATGATATATCCCAGACCCGTAGCCGCAAGGCCTATGACTATCCAGAGCATGAAGAAAACATCTAAAACGTCAAGCCCTAAAAAAAGCATGATGAGAAGCACCGCTGCCGCTATCGCGATAAACATTCCGCCCTTGTAAACATCCTCGATCTTCATACTGCCTCCATGCCGGTACGACCGGCTGTGATACGTTAATTCATTTACGATAAACCCTTTCATTTGCAACAGTCCGACGTATGAGGAGTGGATTTTGAAGTTGTTAAGTGAAGATGGATGTGGTCAGCAGAAGTGTTATTGTCAACGCGCCGACAGGCGTTCCTTAACTCCACTCTCCAAACTCCACACTTTACATTATTCTTCCGCTCCTGCCAGTGACACCGTGAACTGCAGCAGACCTTCGCCCATATATCCTTCGAATTCGTCCGTATAATACCGTCCGTCAACGATGTCGTGCGTGCTGTCTATTACCCATACCCCTTCATCGAAGGAGTATACGCATTCCCTTACGCCGTCGCCGTCATGCCCTGCCGACACGAAATATATTCCGCCGTCACTGGCGAATACTCCAGCCGTCAGATCATTTGCCACCTTATGGAAGTCTGAGGTCTCAAGATCCGAAAGAGTCTTGTCCGCCTCTGCGTATTCGTATTCATGTCCGTCTACGGTGAAATACTCCTGATCGCCTTCCCGATCATCCGCACGGCGCTGCAGCTGTACCCTCATATACGGCGGGAACCAGCCCTCACGCATCTTTGCGATGATATCGTCATAGCCGGGCATATCCGTGTATCTCACAGCCTGATCGCTGTACTCATCACCGAATTTCTTCTGCAGTATATCCTCGTTCATCGCATACTCCCTGCCGTATACCATAAGGTCATATGCGCTGTACTTCTGCATCATACGGTCATATTCCTCGGCGGTGCATTCCTCGCCGCCTATCTCGTATATCTCCGCGAAGTCATCGGGGTCGTCCGTCCGGAAATCCTCGCCCATGTAGCAGTAGGCATTTATCTCATGTGTGATGGAATCGCCGTTCACACGGTATATATCCATATTGATCTGACCCATCGCCATGAATGACGACACGATGAACCCGCCCGACGGCGAATACAGCATCGTTCCCCACGAGCCGAAGCTCGTCATGGTCTCGCCGTATCTCTCCGAGGCAAGCTGTCTTACTTCAGTACCGTCATAGGTGTATATCTCAGCGCCCGCGCCGTGCCAGTCGCCGGCCGACAGGATAAGCTCCGGTATGCCGTCGCCTGTCATATCATACAGTGAGAACATATCCGGCACATAGGCAAGATCATCCGAATATATCATATCGCGGTAGGCATCTGCCCACGCGAACTCATCCGATGTGACGGTCGGTGTGCCCTGCACGCCCGAGGAATCATATGTCTCCTCGGTGACGGTCGTATCCGCCGATGTATCCGATGTTGTATCCGCCGACGTCGTATCCGCTGCCGATGTATCGGGCGCCGATACTGTCGCAGCTGCCGTCTCGCCCGTATCGGCGGGCGGGGTCGGCGACTTCGCGCATCCTGCGAGCAGCAGCGTAGCAAGTGCGATGTATCGTTTCATTCCTGCTCCTTCATTCAAGTATCCTTGAAAATATGGGATTGTATGGCCTTGTGTCCGTCCATTCGGAATGCATATCCGTGAATGTCAGCAGCAGCTCCTTGCACATATAATCCCTGAATCCGTCCGAAAGCGGTTCGTCTCTCCCGTGCTTCACCGGATCTGTATATTCCTCATCATCGAGAGAGCATATCGATTCCTTTGTTATATT
>JAFPPJ010000220.1 GCA_017410745.1 Oscillospiraceae bacterium | reverse complement strand
GATATGCTGATAGGCTCGCAGATATACTTTGACAAGATCACCGTAGGCGCTACCATCAATGCTATACTTGCCGCTGTAAAGGCTACAGGCCTTACAGTCATAGAGAATGCCGCAAGAGAGCCTCATATAGTCGATCTTGCCAACTTCCTCAACTCTATGGGTGCGGATATCATGGGTGCCGGCACCGATGTAATAAAGATAAGAGGCGTGCGCACCCTCAAGGGCGCTGAATACGCCATCATCCCCGACCAGATCGAGGCGGGCACATATATGGTGGCAGCCGCTGCCACAAAGGGCGACGTGCTGATAAAGAACGTTATCCCCAAGCATCTTGAATCCATCACTCAGAAGCTGATGAAGATAGGCGTGAACGTCGAGGAATTTGACGATGCCGTGCGTATATGGGTGGACGGTCCTCTCGTGAAGACCTCCATCAAGACGCAGCCTCATCCCGGCTTCCCCACCGATATGCAGCCGCAGATATCCACACTGCTTTGCCTTGCAGAGGGCACGAGCATAGTCACCGAGGATATATTCAGCAACCGCTTCCGCTATGTGGATGAGCTGCGCAAGATGGGCGCAGATATCTCCGTTGAGGGCAAGGTCGCAGTTATCGAGGGCGTAGGCAAGCTTTACGGCGCACCCGTCACCGCTCCCGACCTCCGCGCAGGCGCAGCCCTTGTCATAGCAGGACTTGCGGCATCGGGCGTCACCGAGATAGACGATATCTACCATATCGAAAGAGGATATGAGAATATCGCAGAGAAGCTCAGGGCACTGGGCGCAGACATCACCAAGCGCACCGTACCGGGCTCTGCAATAAGGAAACCCGCAATAGGATAAAGTTCATGGCATCCGAAAGGATGCCATGTTTGTTTATATACATTTATAGGCGGCAGAGGGCATGGGCTCGGCAGGGGCTTGGGGGCGTAGTATCTTCCGACCGAAGCATAGACAAGAAACGCCCGTAAAAGCTTGAATTTATGCGGTTTTACGGGCGGAGATTGCTTATGCTTCGAAGAGGAAGATAGTATTGTCCCCCGTTAAGGAATGTGACGAAGTCACTCCATCCCTAGACCGGAAAACCCTATACCCTTCCGCTCATCTTCATACCTGCCGCCGCAGTTATGAACAGCAGCAGGAACACCGCACTGCCCGCAAGGAATGTATGAGTATACTTTTCATACGGACTGCCGCCCGACAGGATGCATCTGATATCATCATAGCGCTGCGGTGTGATGCTCTCCGGCCTTTCACACAGGAATACTATGCTGTCATTGTATGCAGGACACGCTAATATCATACCCGAAAACGACTTTGATGAATACTCCTTGTAGTATGCCTTTTCGCCGTAGTAATCCGTGATACGGCATTCCTGTATCAGCTGTTCCCTTTCACTTGCCCATTTTGAATTTGGGTCTTCACTGCGGAGTATGCTTGCGGCATGACCTGCTTCATCGTATAATTTTTTCAGGTCTTCATAATCAAAGTTTATTTTTTCGGTCTGCAAAAACTGATAGACCTTATTATCGGG
>JAFPPJ010000219.1 GCA_017410745.1 Oscillospiraceae bacterium | reverse complement strand
GCGCGGGCTTTGACAATGTCAGAGTGAGGCGGCTCGATATGATGCATATCAACGCTAAGGACAACACCTTTGACAAGGTGATCGCGGGCAATGTGATACATCTGCTCGATGACCCCGAGGCGGCGGTGAGAGAGCTTGCCCGTGTATGCAAAAAGGGCGGCAAGCTCATCATACCTACATATATCGGCGGTGAGAACAAAAAGGCATCCGCGCTCAGTAGCTTTGTAATCCTGATGGGTGCGCATTTCAGGGAGAAATACACCCTTGACAGCTATGCCGATCTCTTCGACAGGATGGGCTTTGAGGAGATAACGATAACTATCGCTGATGGGATGATACCCTGCGCAGTAGCAGTAATAACAAAATAAAAAGGATGGTGTACTATGGGCAAGAAAAGAATAGGCATACTTACATCGGGCGGAGACTGTCCCGGTCTGAATGCGACCATAAGAGGCGTGGCAAGGGCGTGCTTCGATGAATTCGGCAATGATGTGAAGATCATAGGAATACAGAACGGTTACTATGGTCTGATTAACAACATCGCCCGCGAGATGCAGCCTCAGGAATTTTCGGGCATACTCACGATGGGCGGCACTATACTCGGCACAAAGCGTCAGCCGTTTAAGATGATATCCTCCATCGGTGAGGACAACATCGACAAGGTAAAGCAGATGAAGGACACCTACAAGGCGCTCAAGCTCGACTGCCTTCTCACCCTCGGCGGCAATGGCACTCACAAGACTGCAAATCTCCTTTCGCAGGAGGGGCTCAATGTCATTGGTCTGCCAAAGACCATCGACAATGACATATACGGCACAGATGTGACCTTTGGCTTCCACACCGCAGTGGACATTGCTACGGATGTCATAGACAGGCTGCACACCACAGCCGCATCACACAGCCGCATACTCATGGTGGAGATCATGGGCAACAAGGCGGGCTGGCTCACGCTGTATTCGGGCATTGCAGGCGGCGCTGATGCTATCATCATCCCCGAGATACCCTACGATATAGACAAGATATGCGAATGCATGCAGAAGCGTTCGGACAACGGGCATAATTTCTCCATCGTGGCTGTTGCAGAGGGTGCATACTCCAAGGAAGAAGCAAAGCTCAAGAAGAAGGATCGTGCAAAGGCAAGGCTCGATGCGGGCATCACGACCATCACCGCCACGGTTGCCAAGCAGATACAGGAGGCGACCGGCATAGAGACAAGAGTATGCGTACCCGGTCACATGCTCAGAGGCGGCAGCCCCTCCGCATACGACCGCATACTTGCCACACGCTTCGGTGTACGCGCAGCGCAGCTTATCGCCGACAAGAAGTATGGCTATTCGGTAGCGATGATAAAGAGCGAGATAGGTGAGAACCCTCTCGAGGAAGTAGCAGGCAAGACCAAGTTCGTCGATCCCGACGGCGGATATGTAAAGAGCGCAAAGGCACTCGGCATATCCTTCGGAGACTGATATGCAGATAAAATGCGAACACTGCGGGACGATGGCCGACGGCAGCATGACCTACTGCACCGAGTGCGGCGCACGGCTCCCCGATGCGCCGCAGGAGCAGGACGGTCAGCGCCCTGCGAACGGACAGCCCCGCACTATTGAAGAGCTCAAGCAATGGTATATCGCCCACAATCTTCCGCCGGAGGAGACGACACGCTTCTTCATCGGCAGGAACATACAGGAGAGAAGGGCATTCGGCATATACCGCGAGGATGACGGCGATATCGTCGTATACAAGAACAAGAACAACGGACAGCGCGCTGTCCGCTACAAGGGGCCCGATGAGGCATTTGCGGTATCCGAGCTCCTGAGCCGTCTCAAGGAGGAGATAAACAACCAGAAGGCGGGACAGTCTTCGAGGTCGTCGGGCGGCAATCGTTCATCGCACCGCAAAAAGGCTTCATCCTCCGACTATCTCCTGGTAGCCATCTGTGCAGGCTTCGCCATCATGTGCCTGCTTGTCGTGATTTTCGACAAGTCGCCCAAGACAGGGTATTACCGTTACGGCAACAGGGATTACTATTATCAGGGCAGTGACTGGTATTACTATGATGACTCCTACAACACATGGTACGCGGCATACGGCGACCTTATCCCCGAGATAAACTGTGACAATGACGAGCAGTATGAGATATACAGCTTCGATCATGAGGGACAGTCCTTCGAGGATTCCGGCTATTACTACACCGGCGATTCCTACAGCTCCGATGACTATTCATGGGACAGCAACGACTCATGGGATTCGGGCAGCATGGACTTCGACTCCGACTGGTAAGTCGGGTCGGCAGTGCCGACAGCCATGTCGTTGATGTTTGCCTGCAAAGAGATGTTATTTGCGACTCGGGTCGGCAGTGCCGACAGCCATGTCGTTGACCTATACCTGCGAGAAGATTCAATTTGCGGCTCGGGTCGGCAGTGC
>JAFPPJ010000218.1 GCA_017410745.1 Oscillospiraceae bacterium | reverse complement strand
CCTCAGCATGGAATTATAAACCTTTGAATAAGGTTGAGGTATCGGATGATTCTGAAGAGAACTTTTATCAGGGAATATATTATGCCGATATACCAGTACGTACTTACGATAGTATGACAGATTTTTATGAACATCCTTATACAGCATCGTATGAAGAGGGAAGTGTATGGTTCCCCGAAGGTCAGACAAAATACAGAATATACTATTATAATGGCGAGCTTATTTTGCCGAATTACTCATCAGATGGAGAAGATTATTTAGGGTATGTGTTAAAGAGCGATATAGATAATAACAATACTACTATGTACTACAATAATATTGGTGACGATCGCCAAAGACCTATAACAGTCGAAGATATATCTGATATTTATTGTATCATCTTCTTCAGCTTACCGTAAATATCCACCATAACACAGAAAGGGAAGAACATCTGCGGTGTTCTTCCCTCTGTGCTGTATCAGAAATATGAAAAAAGTTTTTATAACAACAGCAGAATGCCTTGTCTGTTTTGCTCTCACGCTCGGCATATGCTTCGGACTTCTGTGTGCCGCTGCCGCTGTGCCGGATGTAAAGCTGCAGCATAATCTTATAGAGAGCAGCGATAAATTCAATAAGCGCATGCCCCATGAAATGACAGTCAAGGGTATGTACAACAGTATGTGCGACAACTATGCCGATGCAGTGCTGTTCGGCGTTGCTGCCAATATTTCCCCGAAGGATATACCCACCTCCGTTATAGATACCAAGTACTATGACGACGGCTACGGCCCTGCAGTGGGAATACGCGCAACACTGGGCAACTACCCCGCAAATGTGGACTATACACGCTACTGGCACGGCTCACTGGTGCTGATAAGACCGCTGCTTTCCGTTATGGATATTGACGGGATACGGACGGTGTTCACCGTGATAATACTTCTGCTGTTCGCCCTTGATCTGGTCTTGCTGTTTTTGAAGGGCCATCGGGCAGCGGGGGTCATACTCCTTGTATCGGCAGTGCTGACACAGTTTTTCTTCACATTTTCCACGCTGGAGTATATGACGGTGTATATCATCATGTTTGCGGCGATACCATTGTATATGTACTTTTCGGAAAATGATACGGCGCTGATCGTCCTTTCTGCCATAACCGCCACGGTGACGGCATTTGCGGATTTTCTCACCACCGAGACCATGACCTTGTTCATCCCGCTGCTGATTGTTTTCTTCATCAGGGCAGAAAAGGGCGAGAAAGCGGACAATAAGAAAAGCATACTGCTCACCGCATTCTGCTCTGCCTCATGGGTGTGTGCCTATGCTCTGACATTCATCACCAAGTGGCTGGCTGCAAAGGCTGTCACGGGGAAAAGCATATCCGAGACCGCACTTTCCGCAGCAGGTGAGCGCGTAGGAGAACTGCCTGACGGCGTGGGTTCCCGTGCAGAGCTGTTTTTCGGCTCGATCGGTGCAAATCTGTCAATGCTCGTACCCTCGGAGAACAAGATAAATGTGATCGGCATCGTGGTCTGGCTGATATTATTCACGCTTGTGTGCGTTTTCCTCGGTGCCAGGGACAACAGGGAACGGTGCCTGTCCCTCGTGACGATGGTGTTCATCGCCGCTGTGCCTGTGGTCAGATTCATGGTGCTCATGAATCATTCCTACCTGCATAACTATTTCACCTACCGCGCACTTATGAGCAGCATAATGGCCTTGCTGGGGCTTTTCTGGTATAAGGTCAGGGCAGTGGATAAGCGGGCAGAACGCAAACGCAGGAAGAAAGAAAGTGTGAATGCAAAAGATCGGGTATGAATAATCTCAAACGAGGCAACCTCGGGTTTTACCCATATATCCGAGAAAATATCGATCGGTCAAAGAAACATTACCGAGTCGCAAAATGAATGTCTTGTAGGTAAAAATCTACGAGGTAACGGCGGGTTTTACCCGTAAATACGGAGTGATCAAAAAGACAAATGAAAGTTACCGAGTCGCAAAATGAATGGCTTGCAGGTAAAAATTAACGAGGCAACTTCGGGTTTTACCCGAATTGAGGGTTGAAAAATTTGTCGGAAAATGATAT
>JAFPPJ010000217.1 GCA_017410745.1 Oscillospiraceae bacterium | reverse complement strand
GATCGGCACTGTCTATACGGTATGATACAGCGTACTCTGCCGCATCCGCAAGTGTACTTCCTTTCGATGTGAAATACCCGCCCGTGAAGGATGCGCCGGTATACTCATTCTCCATCTGCGATGAGGTATGCTCCACCGGGGACAGCACGAGAGTGTCACTGTTTTCCCAACAGAACGCATAGAACTCCGAATCCTTTATCGGCTCGGCGGGAGCGGAGTCATTCTTGCGGTGCATGACCCAATCGGTCTCCATGCCGTCCGAGCTGTCGTTCATCACATGAAGTGCCACAAGACTGCCGCCGTTGCCCACCTCCGACATATACGCCATGTCCTCGCCGCCTTTGCGTGCAAACTGACACAGGCCCGAAGAGGTATTGTCGAAGAAGCTGTCATTGGTGCCGACAAATGCGCCGGGCACCTGATCGAGGGTAAGCTCATATCCTATGGGGGTGAGCCCGTCACTGCTGTATGTATCGAGATCAAAGGAGATCCTGCCGCTCGCGCTCACGCCGTCAGTAAGGCGCTTTGCGGTGACGCTGCCGTCGGCTGAGACCTCGAGAGATAGGTAGTCCCTGTCCTCGTATTTGTCGGAAAGATACCACGTTCCCTGCATGAATGAAAGTATATCTTCATTTGAAGCGAGGGATACGGGGGTATTATCTGCGGCTGTCTCCGTCTGTTCGGTTACCGTTTCCGATGCGGCCGTCTCCTCGGATACAGAGGTGGTCTCGGCAGAGGTCTCGGAGGCCACGGTCACAGCGGCAGCCGTAGTCTGAGTCGCACTCGTCTGAGCGGGGGCTGACGGAGTGCTCGTGCAGGCAGTAAGGAGCAGCGCGCAGAGAACTGCAGCGGTCTTTTTACTTGTCACATTATCACCTATTTGAATATATTGCCGCGTGAGACATGTCCCGAAAGATGGGATATATCCCCGTAGCCGTGCATCCTGAAACCAACGTATTCACCGAAACGGTCATCCGTACACATAGTCGTGATGCCTGTGGGCTCACAGCTGAGACCGTTTAGTATGGGTATCGGAGATACGCCGAGCAGCTTTGACACAAGCACACAGGTCATGCCGAAATGGCAGAAGAATGCGAGCGTTTCGCCGCACTCTGCGGTCTTGCGGTACCTATCGCCCTCACGCACCAGGCCGTATCCCGCAAGTATCCTGTCAAGCCCTTCATCAGCCGCGCAGTATCTCCCGGACATTTCGGTATCTTGTATATACGGGGATGAGATATACTTCTCCCTGTCACAGAGTATGCTTTCGCGGTACTTCGGCGACATATCCCACGCATATATCATACCCGATGAACCGGGGTCATGTATCTTCACATCAAATTCACGAAGCCACGGGCATACCTCCACGGATATGCCGGTATTCTCCATACATATCTGTGCGGTCTGTGATGCTCTTCCCATAGGGGATGCGAATGCTGCGTCAATATGCTCTGTGGCTGCAAGTCTGTCCCTGAGCATCGCCGCCTGCTCTCTGCCGTGCGGTGTAAGGCAGTCATTATCATAATCGGGTTCGCCGTGGCGTATAAATAACAGCTTCATGGGCGCACCTCATTCAAGCAGCTTTTTCAGCTGCTCAAGGGCGGCGGCATGACGGTACTTGACCATCTTATACGACATATTCATCATTTCCGATATCTTGAGCAGAGTGATGCCCTTATAGTAGCGGAGCACGATTATATCCCTCTGCTCCTCTGAGAGCTGCATGAGCGCATCCTTGAGCTCGTCGAGCTTCATGCTGTTGCCTACTATATCATCTGCGCCGCTGACTGTGGCAGACTCTTCATTGAGCTCGCCGTGCTCCTTATGCGTGCGGTAATAGTCTATCACTATATCGTGGGCGAGCTTGTACAGCAATGTCGAGGGCTTCGCCTGCTTGGCATCGAATCTCTCCATTGCCTTGAACAGCTTTACGAATACTTCCTCACACAGATCCTCCGCATCCTCCCATGAGGATATACGGGAGGAGATATAGCCGAGCACCTTCCTGCGGTACTGCGAATAGATGAGTTCGGGAGAGAATTTCTCCTCTGTATTGGCCTTCTCTATCATTTGTGTACGTCACCGTCCATCCCGTCTGTATCTTCATCCATGAAAGGATCATACCCGGCTGCGGCATTTATCATGCCGAGCTCATCATCAAAAAGCATCTCGTCCTCATCCTCTGCAAGTCCGTACTTCTTCAGCACGCTGCTCGTGATATCGGACAGGCCGCTGTCTTCATCAAATTTGGAATATGCGAACATTTCCTTGAGATAGGCTTCTATTTCCATAATGTCCTCCTTATCTGCATAAAAACACTGTAAACTGTAAATGCAGACGATAACTATTATGATTATACATCTTTACACCGAATTTGTCAAGGTCGGCAAAGCCGACGTATGTGTCAAGTAAAAGTAGGCAGATAATTAGAAAAAGGTCACAACAAACAAAAAAAGATGAAAAAAATTGTAGAATACTAACAACCACAAAGCTTGGATAAAGCCTTATTAGCCGGAGAAGGGTGAAAGGTATGCGGGAATTCATAACCCTTGCCAATTCTCAGTGGAATGCTTGCAGCAGAAAGAGTCTGCTCCGGAGCAGACTCTTT
>JAFPPJ010000216.1 GCA_017410745.1 Oscillospiraceae bacterium | reverse complement strand
CAGATCTGTAACGATCTTGCCGTTCTTGATATGCTCTTCCACTATGCGCACTACTCCCTCGGGGGTAGCCTGTGAATAGAATGCTCCCTCAGGGTATACTATCATGATGGGTCCTAATGCACAAAGGCCGAAGCAGCCTGTCTTTACAACAAGCACTACCTTACCGAGACCCTGCTTTGCAAGCTCGCTCTCGAGTGCTTCTATGACCTTCTTGCTGCCCGATGAATTACAGCCTGTACTTCCGCATACAAGTATCTGCTTGCGGTAGCCTGTCTTCTTGGCAAGCTTTGCGCCTTCCGATGCCACGAGCTTCCTGACCTTTATAAGGTCGGACATTTCATCCTTTATCTTATTGAGCTCTTCAATGGTCATTTGCTTTTACCTCCTTTTTTTGAAAGGTAGGAGTCGATAATAGAGTCTACCTGATCGGGTGTGACCTTGCCGTACACATCATCATCGACAAGCATTACGGGGGCTAAGCCGCACGCACCGACACATCTGCACGAGTCGATCGAAAAAAGTCCGTCGGGTGTACATTCGCCCGACTTTATCCCGAGCCTCTTCTCTACAGCCTCAAGCACCTTGTCAGAGCCCTTTACATAGCACGCTGTGCCAAGACAGACACTTATCTGATGCTCGCCCTTGGGCGTGAGGGAGAACTGGGAATAAAAAGTAACTACTCCATAAACCTCCGAAAGGGATATACCGAGACCCTCGGCTATCATCGTCTGCACCTCTATCGGCAGGTAGCCGTAGATGTCCTGAGCCTTCTGCAGTATGGGCATAAGTCCGCCCTCCTGCGTCTTGTGCTCCTCGATGACCTCCTTTAGCTGCCTTTCCTGCACGATAGTCCCCTTGAATGTGATCTGGGAGTTCTCATTCATAAGCATTTCCTCCTGTCAGCAGTATTTGATAATACCAACTCTTTCTATTATATCACAAAAAATTGTTTTAGTCAAACTATATTTTGTCAGGTCGGCACGGCCGACTGCGATTTCGTTGATGTTTACCTGCCAAGCCTTTTATCTGCGGCTCGGTCACTTTCATGCCTGCAAATCTTTACATCACAAAGGTCGGCACGGCCGACTGCGAACTCGTTGATTTTTGCCTGCAAATCGTTCTCGTTTGAAGCTCGGTCACTCTCATTTGAGATAAAACCAAGCGACTTAACGGCACGGCCGACTGCGAACTCGCTGAATTTACCTGTCGGATCGGTGACCGGTTGTCGGTGTCAGGTCAGTACATAGGCAAGTGCCGAAATGACAGGCTGAGTTTGATCACTAATTACTCATTACTAATTACAAATTATAAACCGATCGCTCATTTCATGCCGAGTAACGTCAGGTACACCCTTGCAGTGGTCAGCGCATCCGCCACTGCGGTATGGGCATTGGGATTGACTATGCCCAGATACTCGCTTATGGTGGCGAGCCTTACATTCTCTATACCAAAGGATTCCTTATACCTGCGGACATATTTCATCACATCGAAGCTCTTGTTCTCTATCCTGCGCTTGGCAAATTTTGCGGCGCGCTCCATGAACTTGTCATCGAAGCGGTGGTTGTTATACCCGAGCACTATATCATCCCCGATAAAATCCGCGAACTTCTTAAATGCATCCCACATCTCGGGGGCATCCTTCACCATCTCGTTGGTGATGCCTGTAAGGGCTGTGATATTGCCGTTTATTGACTTCTTATAGGGATGGACATATGTATGGAAAGTATGCGACTTGCTGTCCCTTATCCTGCCGTTTACGATCCTGACCGCTCCTATCTCTATCATGGAGTCGGTATAGGGGCTGAGCCCGGTGGTCTCTATATCATATGCGACAAAGGTGGTGAAGCCCGCCTCTTCGATAGGCGGAAGGAACAGGCTCTCATTCTTTTCGGGCGCTGCTGCTCGCGCCTGCTTGCAAAGTCTGAAATAAAATTCGACGACCTGCTCATCGCTGAGGCTGTCGATATCAGGACACACGTCCCTTATCTCTGCGCGAATTGCCTTTATATCTGTAAGTGTAGTATCCATAGCTCGTTCCTTTCTGTATGTCGCCCTTAGCCTCTTATTATTATAACCGATAATTTGCATTACGTCAAGAGGTCGGCACGGCCGACAGCGATATCGTTGATATATCTGCGGATAATGAAGAAAAATCTTGCGTATATATTGTGTTTATCCGAATTATATGCTATACTATGGCTATACTTTACTGCGCGGCAATGCCGCAAGACACAAAGGGGTGCTGATATGGATAAGCTTAAAGTATTGATGCTCAACGGGAGCCCGCGTGCAAAGGGCAACATCGCACTTGCATTCCATGAGATGGAGCAGGTATTTGACGAGTACGGCATAGAGCACGAGAATATCCTGCTCGGACGTACGGACATAAGAGGATGTATCGCCTGTGAGACCTGCCGCGAGCGCGGCAAGTGCGTGTTCGACGACATAGTCAACGAGCTTGCACAGAAATTCGAGGAGGCAGACGGTCTTGTCATAGGCTCACCCGTATACTACGGTTCTGCCAACGGCACGCTCATGTCCGCACTGCAGAGACTTTTCTACAGCACATCCTTCGATAAGAGCATGAAGGCAGGGGCAAGTGTGGTAAGTGCCCGCCGCTCGGGATGTACTGCCACCTTCGATGAGCTAAACAAGTTCTTCACCCTGTCGAATATGCCCGTTGTCACCAGCCAGTACTGGAACAATATCTACGGCTGGACACCCGGCGAGGGCGAGGTGGACGAGGAAGGCAGACAGGTGATGCGCGTACTTGCACGGAATATGGCATTCCTTATGCAGAGCATCGCACTCGGCAAGGAGCAGATCGGTCTGCCTGCCGCAGAAGAGCCTCGTGTATGGACTAATTTCACAAGATAAGAACAAGGCGGTGTCTGTACGGCACCGCCTGTTTATGTGTATCAGCCATACCCTCGGGAACGCGCCCCGATGTTATTTTTCGGAATGCATGACTATATTCATATAGTTGTACGGGATCTCGATATCGTTCTCCTTGAGCGCCTTGAACACGCGGGTATGTATATCATCCTTGACTACCTCTGTACGCTGTCCCGACTTGCAGTACACGGTCACCGACATTATCACTGCGCTGTCCGTCAGGTCAAGGAAGTATACGGGCGCATAGTCGGGATCGCCGGCGCTGTCCTTCATGCCCTCCACAGAGTAGGGACTGCTCTTCACAGCATGGGCTATGACCTCTCTCGCCTTCTCTATGTCCGAATCGTAGCTTACGGGGAACTTGAAAAGTATGCCTCTCGGTATATCGCCGAAGCTGTAGTTCACCATAGACACATGGTTTATCTTGCTGTTGGGGATGACTATCTTCAGCGTATCTATTCTTATGAGCACCACATGACGCATGGTCATGCTCTCCACAACGCCTACCGTACCGTCCTCGAGCTCTATGCGGTCGCCTATGTCGAAGGGCTTGTACATACTTATCTGAAGACCCGCGAACATATCCTTGAGCACGTCCTGTGCGGCTATGCCGACTACTGCGGCAATGACCGCGGTGCTTCCGAGCAGTGACTGTGATATCTTATCGCCCGCCAGAGGTATAACTATTATAAGCATCACAAGTATCGTGCTGATAGCCTTTTCCATGAACTGGAACTGCAGACGCTTGCCGTGCTTATTCTCAAGGCGCTCGAATATCTTCTTGTTCAGCTTGAGAAGTATCGTGAGCACGAGCACCAGCAGTGCTACGGTGACAATGAACACCACCCCGAACATTAAGAGGATGAACACCAGATCACCGAGTGACAGGTCGTTATATCCCCTCAGAGATTCGGGGATCAATCCCTTGAAAACTTCTTCCATACTATCTCCTTATCGGTATCCGACGCCGGCAGTATCACGCCGCATCGTCTAGGATACCAACACTTATCAGTTCTCCTGCAGTACCTCTGTTTGAAGCGGGGAGCTCAACAGGATCCCATCCGTAGTCCTGATATGCTTTCACGCTCAGGCCGTTTGCAGACACATAGTTTGCTATTATCTGCGCTCTGAGGCTCTCTCTTGCATCGCTGTCCGACTCTGCCTTCACAAATGCATCGTAGTATTTACCGAATATCTCCTTGGCGCTCTCCGTATAGCCCGAGCCGTCTGCCACCGCGTCAAATCCCGTCACCTTATAGCCGAAGGCATTGCGTCTGATATGCATGCATCCGGGATGTGAGCCGCCCGACACACATACGAGAGTATCGCCCTCAAGGTCGTATCCGTAGACGCAGAATATGCCGTAGATATCTATATCACCGTCTGATGTAAGTGAATATGCCGCATCCTGTGCATTAAGTATCACAGGGCAGGGGATGAATACATCCGCATCCGCATAGTGACTGCCAAACTCATCTCTTACATAGTCGCATATCGCATCGCAGAGCAGATCATGGCCGGGATACTCATACTTCGGGAGCTTTTTGTTCAGTGCATCAAGTCTGTACTTGTACTTTTCATAGAGCCTGTCGTATCTGTCAAGGCCTGCCGAAGGATCCTTCTCCACGCCCTCTGCATATATGGTCGTCCAGTCATTCTTCATGGATACAGGCACCCATCCGTGCTCTGCGCAGAGGTCTTCCATCTTCTTGGCCTTTGCAAGGTTGCCGTATTCCCTGTCAACGTCATCGCAGCACAGCATGAACGCACGGCTCTTGTACTTGTTGCCGTTTATGGTATAATCAGCCATGCTCTGGTCGCCTGTGGTATTGCCGAATGAGAGCACGGGCTGCATGCCTATCTCCCTCTCTATGGCAGAGACCTTATTCATTTTCAGGTTCTTGATGATGAAATCGCCGCTCGTTATCAGCTCATCGCCCTTCTTGAACTGATATTTCAGGCCGTCCTCGCCGTCCTGACCGGATGCGACTATCATCTCATCCGAGCCGATTATATGGTTTGCGGGCAGGCCGAGAGTATCCTCAAGTCCGCCTCTTATTATAAGTCTGTCCGTACCGCTCACCACATAGGTGGTAAAGCCGCCGGCATCAAGCATATCTATTACCTCGAGCATGGGCTTGTACAATGACTGAGCCCTTGTCATGCCCTTGTATCCGGGAGCGGAAGTAGAGCCGAACTTCTTCACATAGCTCTTGAACTCATCCACGGTCATTCCCGCAAAAGATGATGCTATCGCTCTGCCGTGCTCCACATCCATATTCTCGGGATATGTACCGTCCTGTATCCACTGCAGTATCTTTGCACAGGTGTCCT
>JAFPPJ010000215.1 GCA_017410745.1 Oscillospiraceae bacterium | reverse complement strand
GGATATTCACAGAGTTTGTGATATGAATTGACAAAACCGCTCTGTTATGTTATTATAGAATATGACAGATAATCCACTCTCACGACAGATAGAGGAGAACGATATGAACAATGCGATATCTCTGGCTAAGGCCTATGAAAAATACTTCAAGATAGGCGCGGCAGTATCCGTGAACAACATCGACAGCTACAGGGATCTGCTCATACGCCATTTCAACAGCATCACCCCGGAGAATGACATGAAATACTCCGCCACCGAGCCTGAGGAGGGAAAATTCACCTTTGACAATGCCGACAAGGTAGTTGCCGCTGCCCGTGATATGGGGATCAAGGTGCGTGCTCATGCTCCCGTATGGCATAATCAGACAGGCGAATGGATGTATAAGGACGGCGACAAGCCCGCTCCCCCGGAGCTTGTCTATGAGAGGATCGACCGCCATACAAAGGCACTGTGCGAGCGCTACAACAAGGATGTATACGCATGGGATGTCGTCAACGAGGCTGTCATAGACGAGCAGGCAAAGGATCAGATAGGCGACAGCGACACCTACCGCTTCAGCGAATATTTCAAGCTGTGCCGCGAGGGCTTTATCGAAGCCGCATTCCGCTCTATGGACAAATATTCCCCGGATGCCCAGCTCTTCTACAATGACTACAGCGAATGCGACCCCACCAAGCGCGCACGCATCATACGCCTTATACGCACGCTGCAGGACAAGGGCTGCCGCATAGACGGCTTCGGTATGCAGCAGCACTATTTCGCCAAGCCCGACTACGACGAGCTCAAGCGCTCCATCGAGGAATATGCCGCACTGGGACTGAGACTTCATATCACCGAGCTTGACGTAAATCTCATGGCCACCGTCGAACACGGCGCACAGCGTCTCAAGCCCGGTGACCCCGGATTTGAAGAATATATCCGCGAGGTCATGTCCCCCACCCCCGAAAAGCTCGCAGAGATAGAGAACATCTATATCAGGCTCTTCGAGATATACCGCAGCTATTCCGACGTGATAGACTGTGTCACCACCTGGGGCGTTGCCGATGACTATACATGGCTCGACTATTTCGGCATGAAAAAGGACAGACCGCGGATCAAGCAGTACCCTCTGCTCTTCAATGTTGACCGCTCGCCCAAGGCCTGCGTCAAGACACTGATAGAAGCCGCTGAATGAGCAATGCTCACCAGCTGATGCTGGTGAGCATTTTTTCTTGTTCTGCATATTTTCAAATAGCATGGTACATATTACAATAATTGGTAAAGCCCTAGACTAAGCACTATATATCGTAAAATAATCACATATTATTTTTTTACCAGAACTACTGTTTTCAAAGTCAATTTCCTTTTTATATTTCAGAATAATAACTCTGTGTCCATATGGTCTAGAAAACAATATATATTCATCATTTTTATAGATGTTTCCATTTTGGAAGCGCAGTTCATCAAAAATGATGTTTCGCATATCTTGAAACTCGCCTTGTTCATCAAAGTGGATAATATTTCCATGAGAATCTTCCTGGCTTTTCTGAATCTCATATTCACATAATGATTCTAAACCATCTGCATTTTCACGAATCACCCTGGAAATCTCTTCAATAGTAATATTCAACTCATCTGTTTTTTTATTATATGTATGTTGGAAATCCCACACAAAAAGCAAAAGAATTCCTATGATAAAAATTATTATAACTAATATACAGCTGCCTGCTTTATTCTTATATTTCATAAAATTCCTCTTTAGGTTTGTAGCCTCCTTAAACCTTGCTGCTTTTGACGTTGCTGCATATATGGCTTTTGAGTGGCAGAGATATCATCCGTTCGAGGAAGGATTTGTATTATCAGCGCTTTACGAAATATTCCTCATACCACACAATGAATGTGTATACCGTCCATATCTTTCTCCAGAGGTCGGAATTTCCTCCAATGTACTCCTTGTATATCGCATCAAGCTCCTCGGTATTGAAGAACTCCGCTGCTGTCTCGGATGAAAGTGCTCTGCGCACATCCGCATTGTATCTCTCATCGGCGAGCCACAGCCTTATGGGCACGATAAAGCCCAGCTTCCTGCGGAATGCTATCTCATCGGGCAGCACCTTTGCCGCCGCCATCCTGAAAGCCACCTTGTTCTGCTCATCTGTCACCTTGAAGCGTGAGGGCATACGGGATGCTATATCGAATATGCGCCTGTCTGTAAGCGGCATCCTGACTTCAAGACCCGCAGCCGTGCTCATCTTGTCCACATTCAGGTATATGTCTCCTTCGAGCCATATCTGTATATCCACATCAGACATCTTCGTGAGAGGATCAAGTCCCTCCGTCTCCTCGTAGATATGCTTCACAAGTCCGATAGGCAGTATATCAGGGTCATACCGGCGGAGAAGGCGCTTCTTTTCGTCCTCCTTCATTATGTTGGTGTTGCCCACATAGAAGTTTTTAAGCTCGTCGCCGTAGCGCTCCGCATTGCGGTACATATTGTATCCGCCGAAGAACTCATCCGCTCCCTCGCCCGAATAGCACAGCTTTGTATGCTTTGCGGTCTCTATGCATCCGAGGGTGAATACTATCGCGGACGCATCGCCCAGAGGCTGCTCCATATTGTACATAACATACGGCACTATGCCGAAGAACTGTTCGGGCGTTATCTTTGCCACCGAATGCTCCACGCCAAGTATCTCTGCTGTCTTTGCCGCAATGCGCGACTCATCGAATCTCTCCTCGTCATAGCCGCAGGAGTTTGCGCGCTTGGCATCCGACATTGCCAGCACATAGGAGGAATCCACACCGCCCGACAGGAAGCTTTCAGCGGTCTCATCAGCAGTCTTTACTTCATTCATCATGAGCCTGAGCGTCTCATGTATCTCATCTGCCCACTGCTCGGCAGTTTTGCTCTCATCGGGATGGAACTCGGGTGTCCAGTACCTTGTGATAGTCACCCTGCCGTTCTCATACACGAGATAATGTCCGGGCATCAGCTTCTTTACGCCCTTGAAGAATGTATCTTCACCTGCAGGATATGTCAGGCTGAGGTATATCTGCAGCTGTCTGCGGTCAAGCTCCTTCACGAAGCCCTCCTGCCCGATGATATCGCGCAGCATCGTGCCGTACAGCAGCCGTCCGTCCGCCGTCAGATAATAGTAGAACGGCTTTGTGCCGAAATGATCGCGGAAACATACCGTTTTGCCGCCGTCCTCCACTGCAAAGGCGAACATCCCGTAAAGATGCTCGGGCAATCCTGTGCCCCACTTCTCATATCCCCTGCACAGTATCTGTCTCTCGCGCTCCTCACGGGATAAGCCTGCCTCTATGCCAAGCTCCCTGCACAGTGCTTCATGATTTCTGATATGTCCTCTGTAAGCCTTTATTTCCATATTAACCCTCTCTTGTCGTTATATCTATGCCCGCTCTGCGAGCCTGTATATGCTGATACTTTCTCGGGATGATATACTCCCGTCCGTCCTTTATCAGACGTGCGCCCGTCTGATGATAGTGAAACGCCGCACCGTATTCTCTGCATTGTCTGTGTAAATCCGTCACCCATTCATACCGGCAGGCTCTCGCATCCGGCCCCGATTCACCGCCTGCGCTGACAGCTTCTATCACGCCGGGGAAGCCTCTGAAATATGCCGTAAGATCTACTGCCGTGAGCATCGGCTCTATCATCACCTCATGATGCTTCAGCGGCAGACTCAGGTATACAGGAAGGCGCTTGTCCGCCATATCCTGATCCTCACAGGTCACCGCTACGGTGATATGCTCCATTCCCGATATATCGGGCGGCATATGCTCCGCTATCCTTTCGGGGCGCTTGGTTATCATGAAGAATGTGCAGTCCGACCTTGTGCGCATCATATCCCACGCATCATCCCGCCAGCTGTCCGCGGCCTCATGGAATATATCCGATGAAAAGCAGGTGTAGAACACCGATCCGGGCGGTATCCTGTACCGTCCCCTGTACTCGCCCGAACGGATCATCCGCACCGGCAGGTCAAAGCTTGCGGTCTTCACCACATCGGATGCATCTCTGCCCACGGCAGCGTCCCTGCGGTATACATAGCAGTTCCTGCATCCCGCCGATACCTTCGTACACCCGTGCCACAGATTCCATGACACCTTCTGCGGCGCTCTGTCATCGCTCGCCACAGGGAACAGCGACGTCTGTATATCCTGTATCACAGCCATTTTTTCTTCCTGAAGAATACGAGGCTTACCACTACTATCAGTATGCTGACTATGATCACCGCAGGATAGCCGTATTTCGACTGCAGTTCGGGCATATAGATGAAGTTCATGCCATACCAGCCCGCTATCACGGTAAGGGGCGTGAACACCGTAGTCACCACCGTGAGCACAGTCATGATGCGGTTCTGTCTCACATCGAGCCTTGACTGATACAGATCTCTCACCTGTATGGAATAGTCGCGCAGGGATGCCGCCATATCATGAAGTGAAGCTATGCGCTGTATCACAAGGTGGAAATAGCGCAGATTGTTCGCCTTGAAGAAATTGTTCTCGTTCTCCTCAAGCTCCTGTGCAAGGTCTGTGAGCTGCTCATAGTGTACGCGCAGATCGCGCACATCACTGCGTATATCGTTTATGCGCATCGGGTATTCATCGGATGCAGCCGCCATAATGTCGTCCTCTATGCGGTCGAGCTCCTGCTCATATCTTTCGAGCAGCTTCTGGTCGCCGTGTATGATATACTCGATGAAGTCATAGATAAAGCGTTCAAGTGACGGCTTTTTCCAACGCTTGGTATTTTTGATTATATTTATTATCCTTTCAGCCTCGCCCGTGCTGTCGATGAATACTATGCCCTTCTCATCAAGTGCGAATGCGAACTTGGTATCGGGTGCGGCTATATCATCGCGATGCGGTATGGAAAACGAGCCTGTGAGCGAATCGAAGTTCACATCCGCCCTCGTGCCGTGTATGTCGGATATATCTATATCAAGCTCTATCCCCATGTCAAAGCCGCTGCTCTTTTCATTCCATTCCTCGGGAGTGACCACAGCCGCATACTGCGTCTTCTTGTCGTTTGGCAGGCAGGCAGCCTCAACAAGCGTTTCCTTAATCAAATATATCATATTCTCACCTTTCAGCAGTTCCCTGTATACACATATCTGAGATGCTTTCCTGCGATACCGGCAAGATGATATATATGTCTCACATCAGTCGCATCTCTGTCAGTCATATTAAAGCGCGGGAAGAATCTTGAGATATGCAGCGGTATCCTGTCGCCTATCACATTCCCATCGGCATCCGTAAGCCCTGCTATCCATCGGCTGATCTCTTCCATCTCTCCGTCACTGTCGTTCTCACCGGGTATGATAAGCGTGGTTATCTCCACATGGCACAGCTGCACTGCACGGGCTATGAATCTCTTCACCGTATCAAGGTCGCCCTTGAGCACATCACGGTAAAAGCGCTCTGTAAAGCCTTTGAGGTCGATATTCATCGC
>JAFPPJ010000018.1 GCA_017410745.1 Oscillospiraceae bacterium | reverse complement strand
GTGCCTGATCTATTACACAAAGATGATCAGTGCTTTGTCATACAGCACTGATCAAAAGATGCCCGGTCTTATCCTGCTTAGTATATCTTCCTGTCCTTCATGGAAGTATATTTGCCGAACAGTTCGAGGCATTCCTCCCTGTCGGTCTCTTCTGCATTATATACCGGTGCGTTGTAGAATACATCATCTCTGAAGCCTATCTCCGCAGTGTCCGTAACTCTGCACCCATAGTATATCTTAGTGATATTAGACCAGAGTATCGCACCCAGGCACATAGGGCACGGTTCCGCTGTGGTATACAGCTCACAGTCTTTCAGGTCATAGCTGCCAAGAGTTCTGCACGCATCACGGATAGCCATGATCTCGCCGTGACAGGTGGGATCATTCTGTCTTAGCACCTGATTATGTCCGCGGCCGATAACATCGCCGTCCCTGACGATCACACATCCGAACGGCCCGCCGTGTCCGTGAGTTATGCCCTCTGTCGCTTCTTCTATCGCCATCTTCATGAATCTGTTCATATCATCACCCCGAGATAATGCCGTCCCCGACGCTCATTTGCCGGTGCGTACGCCTACAGCCGCAAGGCCGTTTTCCGAAAAGCCGTATACCGCATCAAACTGCGGCTCGATAACGGTCTTGCCGTCCTCATCTGCATAGCCGATCCTGTGATCCTCATGGACGGTCGTATATCCCACAGCATCAAAGGCATAGCTTCTCGCAGAGATATCCGCTGCCTGTTCGCCGCTCTTGTCAATAACAGTCCATGTGCCGCCTTCCTCATTTCCCGTACATACATCGGCCAGACCGTATCGGTCAAAATTGCCCGCAGAATAGAACCGGGGCTCTATCACAAACTTGCCGGACTTGTCTATATATCCGTATCTGCCTGTGCCGTAGCCGCCGCCGGTGCGCACAGCAGCAAGGCCGTTTTCCGCAAATTCATGTGCATCATCGAACTGCGGCTCTATGACAAAGGCTCCGGTATCATCGATATATCCCCACAGCTCCTTGCCGTCTGTTTCCACACTTGCAGCAGCAAGCCCTTCGCAGAATGTTCCTGCCCACTTGAACTGCGGCTCTATCACAAATTCCCCTGTCTTGTCTATGTATCCCCATTTTTCCGTGTTTTCCCTGCCCGACTTGTCATATACTCTCACAGGTGCAAGGCCGTTTCCGGCAAATACGCCGCAGTCGGAAAACTTCGGCCCTATGGCATATTCTCCCGTGCTGTCTATATATCCCCATTTCCTGTCCTTGCCGTCAAATTCTGCCACTGCCGCAAGCCCCTCGGTAAATGCCGACGCATCGTCAAACCGCGGCTCCACCACATACGCCCCTGTTGTATCAATATATCCCCATTTCATCTCGGGCGGCGGCGGAACTTCCTTCGCCGCCGAGCAGGAAGTCATAATACCTATCAGCACAAATGCAGCAAAAGCCCGCTTCTTCATGATATTCCCCTCTTTGCATCAGTTTACTGTGATTATATCATATTATCGAAACAAATGCAAGAGATACGCGAATTAATATGTTTGTGCAAATAAAGCAAGTATAAAGGTGGGTGCAGGCTCAGCCTGTTTATACGCTATTTGCTTTACAAGCACAACAGATACGCCGAATTAATATGTTTGTGCAAATAAAGCAAGACTAAAGGTGGGTGCAGGCTCAGCCTGCCAAGCCGGCATTTATTTTCCTATCACCTTTCGGATAAAGACAAGCATGGTCTTTTTCTTGTCCTCATCGTTCATCGCTTCAAATGCGGGAGAATGCAGCGTTCCTGAAATGCCGTACAGCAGCTGTCTTGCAATTATCTCTGCGGGGACAGAGCCGTTCATGTCCCACTTGACCACAAGCTGCTCTATCACAGGCAGCAGGGCAACAAGCGTCTTGCTGTGCATTGACAGCTGTATCGTCCAGTGCATATTGCCCTTTATTTTTCCGAACTGCTCCATGGACTGCGCATATACCGGCAGGAACTTCTCTGCGAATTCCTCGGGTGTGCCGCACACCGACACAAGCGCTCCAAATCTCTTCTGATAATTCAGGAAGAACCTGTCCACCACCGTATCAAAAAGCATATCCTTTGATTTGAAATAGTGATAGAACATCCCTATCTCTCCGCCGACCTTGTCCATGATCATGCGCACCGAGGTCGCCTCATAGCCGTTCTCAAAGAACAGCTCCGTGGCTGCATCTATTATCTCATCGCGCTTGCCGCCTTCAAGCACCGCTTTTCTTGCCATTGTTATCATCTCCTGTAGAAATAATGCTCTTTGTGAGCTGCTGTACCGTGATATACGGATTGCGGTACAGCTTTCTTTTTGCGGGCAGCCCCATCAGCTTTGTTATCGGCGTGTCCTTGCCCGACGCATTGAGAAGTTCCCTTCCGCCCGAATATATATCATAGCCTATGGCACGCTTGGGGCAGGATGTGACACATGCCATGCAGTTTGCACAGTGATGCAGGAATACCGGGCGGCCGTCCCTGATGCTGATATTATTGCAGGGACAGACCTTGCTGCATATCCCGCAGCCGATACAGTCATCCGATACGGTGAATGGGTAGTCTGCGTATTTCTGCAGCTTGAGATATGGCTTCATGAACCTTTCATGCTTAATCCGCACGAGCATGCCGGCTCTGGGATAAGCCCTCTCTCTCAGGTTCGCGATATCCTCTGCGATCTTTTCAGCCTTGCGCTCCATCAGAGGCACCATCAGCTTTGCAGGGGGTACGGGAGGATAGACTATCGCATAGTTGGCTACACAGTTTATCATATTCCCGTATGCGAGCCTTCCGCCCTTTTCCTTTATAAGTGCGGCCGCCCTTTCCACAGCAAACCCGCATATAGCGCTGGGATTTGCCACTGCAAAGATATATGCCTTCGTGTTTATGCTCAGCTTCTTTATAAACTGCACCGCAGGTGCGGGCATAGTCCAGTGATAGACAGGATATACAAATCCTATCACATCACAGTCATCGGCGGGGACATCTCTCGGATCAAGGCGCATTGAGACAAGCTCTGCATTATCAAACGCCTCTGCTATCTTCTGTGCGGCTCTGAGGCTGTTGCCAGTACCCGTGAAATAGTATATCCTGCATTTCATATTCATCGCTCCTTTTCGTCTAACCAGTCGGTGATGGTGGTGAGCAGCAGCGGTATATTGCCTATCTGGCAATGATGATCCGCGCTTTCTTCCTCTGTGAAGAGCCTGCCCGTGACGCTCCGTGCATTTGTCAGCGCTTTGATCTGCTCATCATAGTATATGGTATACAGATCGCTCGCACCTGCCAGGACGAGCACATCCTGTGTTATCATAGGCGAGATATCGCGCGTGTTGAACCTTTTGATATAGTTGAAATACTCGCAAGGCGTGGAGACATTTTCAAATATGCTATATCCCTGTTCGAGCAGCCAGTTGGCAAAGAAATTCTTTTTCAGCTTTCTGTTCACAAGTCCCCACATCAGGCTCTTGGGATGGTTTACCATATCATCGAGCATCTTCGCCTTATCGCCCATTTTCGCAAGCAGAGAACCGTAGAAGTCATAGATAAGGTCGCACATGACAACTTTGCTGATGCGCTTGTCATAGGCTGCCGCGCGCGGCGCAAGATATCCGCCCAGAGATATGCCCATGACTGTCACATCCGAAAGGCCGTAATGGTCGAGGACAGCCCCGGTGCAGTGTTCCCATTCGTGAGTCATTTTCAGCCCTTCACGCATATATACCTCTCCCTGTCCGGGCCCCTCAAAGAAATATATATCGTACCCGAGACTGCGGAAATATTTATACAGCCCGATGAATTCCTGTATGATGCTGTCATACCCGCCAAACAGAACTATCGTCCCCCTCGGGTCTTCTCCTGTTGAAGAGTACACCGGCAGATAGTTCTCGCCAAAGGGTATCTGCTCATATTTAAGATCATCATCCCCGGAATAGTACATATCAAACATGCGGCGGCTGCTTTCATAGAGCTCTTTCTTTGAGAGCACATCCCCGGATGATACCGTACTTCCCGACGTGAAGAACATTGCATTGTAGTAAGCAAATGCCGCTCTCAGATATTCCTTTGAGCCTTCATATTTCCTGCCGAGACTCGTGAATTCCGTGATCCATTCCTCAAATGAATGTATCCGCTTTCCGATGTCCTCAAGCTCATTACGACGGAATATCCCCATGGAATACATCATATTGAGGTTGGCATTGAGCCTTACGTCCTCGTGGAAAGTGCAGTATCCCACTGGGAACATATCAAGAATACGATCCTTCATAGTTATCACCCTTTCACAATAAACCGAATATCGTTCTTTTTATTTAATATACCACACGCCCGCCCGCTTGTCAATTGTTAAACAGAACGATATTCTGTTTATTCTTATGTTCATTTTGCATATATTCGTCAGATAAAAAAGCCGTGTGAGAATAACTCATACGGCTGCACTGCGTATAAGGAGTATGCTGTGACTATATGACACACACGAAATCGGCTTGCAATTTGACTTTTTCGTGGCAGTCTGGTATAATTATGAGCAAAGGTGAGAATAACGGCACTAAATGAGAACGAACCGATAAAAGAGTTCAAGGAAAAGTATAACTTGATAAGGTGATGCTATGGAAAAAGCAAAAGTCAAAGAGCTTGCCGAATATATCACGGAACAGCTTGCAGAACTTGATAATATCCGCAAAACACCTATGATGGGCGGATATATATTTTACTATCGGGAACGCATATTCGGCGGTATACTCATCGGGATTTATGGTAAAGATAACCGAGGCAAGCCGGATATATGCCCGACAGCATTCCCTGCCCGCCGTATGACGGGGCAAAGGAAATGCTGCCCGTTACGATAATAAAATGCTGCCCGTTACGATAATAGATGACAGAGAACTGCTGCAAAAAATGGTATCGGAAATGTACAGTGAGCTGCCCGAACGCAAGCCGAAAAAGCAAAGTCCGAAAGCCGTGAAATGACCGAAAGGAGTATGCAATGGATATCAGAACAAGAACAGTCACTATCAATGACTATGACAGTATCTACGAGCTCTGGAACAGCACCGAGCAGTCAAAAAGGGCGCTCAACCCCGTGGACGACAGCCGCGAAGGCATAGAGCGTTACCTGAAAAGAAACCCTTCTACCTGCTTTCTTGCATATACCGAAGATAAGACGGTAGGCGTCATACTCACAGGTCATGACGGCAGGCGCGCCGTTATACATCATATGTGCGTCCATCCCGACTATCGCCGCATGGGTATTGCTCATATGCTTATACAAAAGGCAGAGGAAGCCCTGCAGAAAGAGGGCATCAGCAAAATATTCGGCCTTGTCTTCAAGGACAACGAAGGCGCAAACAAGTTCTGGGAGGCCGAGGGCTATACCCTGCGCACCGATCTGAATTACCGCAACAAGAGCCTTAACAAGGACGTTCCTCAGGGAAAATGATGCGGTACACAAGCACGCATATCACGAACATCACTACATATGCTGCGCCGTATGCTAAGGTCAGCAGCGCAGACGTGCCGAAGAACGCCATTATCAGCACGTTGGGCAGCCATATTATCGCGCACAGCTTCACTGCAAATACCGTCGCTCCTGCCGCCGATGCGGCGTGCGGCATACAGTATCTGTACCACAGCGGCATCAATACACCCGCTGCGAACATGAATACGGTGAACACGATATAGAAGCTCGTCTCATGCGATGCCGATACACCAAGTATGCTGCACAGTCTCCATGAGCCGTCTGCCGCTCCTGCGATGAAGTCCGTTATGATATTGAGCAGCGCAAAGACAACTCCGTTCACTGCACAGGGCAGTATGGATCTGACCTCCGCCGGGCAGACCTTTTCGCTGTGCGGCGCATAGTTTCTGAACAGAAAGCCGAGCACCGCTCCCTTGATGATGTATGAGATAACATCCACAGCAACTATGCCCACAGACAGCGAATTCTCGATGATATCCCCGTCACCGCCCGCCATTGCAAGGATATTCGGCAGATAGCTGCCAAAGCATATGAGCATCATATAGGCAAATGCCCGCAGCACGGCATTCTTCACAGGCAGTCTGTACCCTATGCACAGATATCCTATGCCAAACACAAGCTCGGCGCATATCCCGTATATGATAAACGGCACTGTCACAAATTCGGGCGCTCCCGTCCTACCCTCTATCACCGCTTCTGTGAATATCCTGAGCGGGGTCGTGACAAGCTGGGGCAGCACAACGAACATGATCAGACGAAATATCGTACCCATATATAACGTCCCCTTTGAAATGCTCTTATCCATATGTACCTCCTGATATGCAGTTTACTGCATATTGTATTGTATATGAGCGGTCCTACGACCGCTCTTTTATCTCAGCAAGTCTGCTAAGCAGCCTTTGCTGTACATCTGCAAATATCCGTATATCCTCTTTGGATATACCATCGAACAGCTCACCGACAAATCTGACGTTCCTGTCAAGGTTGTCTGCGCCCCAGCTTCTCCCCTTCTCGGTTATGACGATGGAGATGTTCCGCCTGTCACTTCCGTTCCTTTCAAGACACACAAGACCCTTTTCCTCAAGCTTATCTACCAGCTGTTTGGCGCTCTGTCTTGTGATGCCGCACTTTTGGGCAAGTTCGTTGAGATTGGGCGGCGTATCGCATCTGCCGAGTATCATGAGCGGGAGCCACTGCCTTGATGTGATATCATCCATACCCATATCCATAACGCTCTGCAGCGAATTTGCCAGCCGTGATATCTCCACAAGCGCCGTAAACACCGGTGCATCGTAGTTGTCCATGGTCTCCTCCTTTATTATGCAGTATCCTGCATTTTAGGATAGTATATCATATTGCGGAAGATAAGTCAATCGTGATGATGCACAAAGTTTATTGTGCCATTTGGACAAAAACAGATTTTCTCTTGCAAATCCGCCCGTATTATGATAGAATTGACATAACAGGCGGACGCAGCCGTCCCTTGTAATATATGAAAAAGGAATGATATCTGATGGAAATGAACGAAATGTGCCTTGTCCGTATGGTATTCTCAAATACAGAAAGTGCAAGGGAATTCATGCAGTGGATGCTCGATGAGAAGCTCGTTGCCTATGCAATATCGCAGAGAGCCGCAACATACAAGCTTGAAATGACCGCCGATGAGGACGGCATCGTAGGCTATACGGTGGATGAGAACGCCATCGGCATCGCATCGGATGACACAGAAGACGATATCCTGCTTGAGATATACACCGGCAAGCATCTCGCAGGAAAGATCGACGATATAATCGAATCCCACTATGAATCCGTCATCGACAGCTATATCGTCATCCCCGTTCTTTCTGCTTCACGCAGGATCAGAGTTGCTGTCCGCAATCTCATGATGTACCATCAGAAGAAAAATCTTAGCTGATAACTGCTGCCCGCATACGAAAAAGGTATGCGGGCAGCTGCGGTCTCAGGCCTGCTTATCTATTGGATATGACCCGAAAAGAAACTGGTATGGTTCATATGATGGTCCTTCATCTCAGAGAGATGCGATAAGACGTTCGATGAATATTATTGCTGTTGAGACTATCACGGATGTTACTCCACCGGTTGCTTATGACTACCTCATAAATGAAGGCTTTACAACAATAGTTGATAAAGAGGTTGGTTATGACGGTAAGGTTTACTCCGATATACAGCAGGCTACTGCGCTTGGTGGTCTGACACACGGTGTAACAAAACTCGAGATAACAGCGGCATATGCCGGTATCGCCAATATGGGTGAGTATATACCTCCTGTATTCTATGACAGAGTTTATGATCATGACGGTAATCTTGTAATTGATAACAGAGATCCGTCAGAGCGTTCACACAGAATGTGTAAGAAGACGACAGCATGGCAGCTTATAGATGCTATGAAGGATGTTGTTACTTCCGGTACAGGTACCAGAGCAAAGATGCAGTCAGGTATCAAGTGTGCTGGTAAGACCGGTACAACATCAAATTCATACGATCTTTGGTTCTGTGGAATGACACCATACTATACAGCTTCTGTATGGTTTGGATATGATTCAAATATAACAGTTAATACTAATAACCATAAGGATATGTGGCGTGACATAATGGATGCCATAGCCCAGAAGGAAGGCCATTCTCCTGATAAGGACTGGGATCAGCCGGACGGACTTGAGAAGACTACTGTTTGTAAGATGACAGGACTGCTTCCTACAAGTGGTTGTCCGACCTGTACAGACTGGTGTGATAAAGATCATGTGCCGAAGAAGAGATGTAAGGGTCATACAAATTCGATCAGGATCTGTAATGAGTCTCATATGAAGGCAACTAATACATGTCCTGATACTACTGAGTATCCTATTACATATGATGATCAGGGTAATATGACTATACTCGGTGCTCCATTTGAATATGACCAGAATATATTTACTACACCTTGTCCTATTCATCCGGAGGCTGAAGGTGGACTTGGTATAGAGGCCTGGGCAGATACAGGTGGTGTTATTTCAAATGTTCCTGAGTTCCAGGAGGGTGACGATGTAACATTTTATATAACAGCCAATCCGGGCTATGTAATAAGTGATGTTAAGGTAGACGGAAATAGTGTTGGTCCTGTTTCACAGTATACATTTAAAGCAGTTCGTGGACCTCATACTATATATGCTTACTTCACAGCGACCGGAGAGGGAGGAAATCCTCCGCCTGATCCGAATACTGAGGCACCGACAGAAGCACCAACTGAGGCGCCGACTGAGGCACCGACTGAGGCTCCTCCACCTGATGGTGGCGGTGGTGACGGTGGATAATTGATATACAAGAAAGCGTAGGGACGATTTTTCGGTATTAAACTCCGGAGAACCGTCCCTTTTAACTATACATTTTTACATCTATCGGAGATTATCATTGATAGAGATATTTGCTGTCGATACGGATGATTTATGGGATATGTTATTACTTCTCAGATACTTTCTAAAAAGGATTAACTCAAAAAACGAATTCCTCATAAATGAAAACAGCTTAGGGTTTAAATGCTTATCAACGAAGGGGCTGACAAGATATGAAAAACACTCCAGATTTTACAGATTTGTTTATGAGGAAAAGGTTGTATTAATGGATTCCAGAATAGCGAAAGAGCGTATTAAATCTATAGATATGTGCGATTTTTTAGTGGTAAATCCGATTGATGTTGTAAATGTCGGAAGGATCAGGTATTTCGATTCAAAGAAGATATATCTTAGCGAAAATGACAGAGGCATCTCGGTATCTCGCAGGAACCGCGCGTTGCTTGAGAAATATCTGGATATCGTGTATAATCAGAAATTGGTTGATAATATAGAATAACTAAAGTAAAGCATAAGGAGATAAAAATGATATCAAAGCTCATTAATGGAATTAAAGAAAAAAATGCACCTGTAGTTGTTGGACTTGATCCGCAGCTTTCTTTTGTACCCGAGCAGATACTGAATAAGTATTATAAGGAAATGGGTTACACACTTGAGGCTGTAGCTGAGGCTATCTATGAATATAATGTTGGTATTATGGATGCGTGTGCTGATCTTATCCCTGCTGTTAAGCCGCAGGTTGCCATGTATGAGCAGTTTGGAGTTCCGGGGGTTGCTGCATATAAGAAGACGGTTGACTATGCTCACAAAAAGGGACTCGTTGTTATAGGAGATATCAAAAGAGGAGATATAGGCTCTACATCAGGAGCTTACGCTATGGGACATATTGGTGCTGTAGAGATAGGTGATAAAAAAATACTCCCGTTTGATGAGGATATCGTAACTGTTAATCCTTATCTCGGATCAGATGGTGTTAAGCCGTTTATTGATGTATGTAACGAAAACGACAGAGGTATATTTGTACTGGTAAAGACCTCTAATCCTTCATCTGGAGAGTTCCAGGACAGAATCATTTCAGATGATTCAAGACCACTTTATGAGATAGTTGCCGATAAGGTAAACGAGTGGGGACTTACAAGTATGGATGGCGATTACAGCAACGTCGGAGCTGTTGTAGGTGCCACATATCCTGAGATGGGAATTGCTCTCAGAAAGCTTATGCCTAAGGCTTATATCCTTGTGCCAGGCTATGGCGCCCAGGGCGGAAGCGGCAAAGATCTTAAGGGCTTCTTCAATGAGGATGGCCTTGGAGCAATCGTTAATTCTTCAAGAGGAATTATTGCTGCATATAAGAACGAGAAGTACGCTTCATTCGGTGCAGAGGGTTATGCTGATGCTTCCAGAGCAGCAGTAGAGGATATGCTCACTGATATTCGCGAGAATATTTAAGTATATAAAAATTAGGAGATAACATGAAAAAGGTTACAGGAGAGATAATAAAGCAAGATTTTCTTGTTGAAGATATATATAGTATGTGGCTTAAGTGTCCTTCGGTTAGTGCCGAGGCACATAGTGGACAGTTTGTGTCGCTATATTCTAAGGATTCCGCGAGGCTTCTTCCTCGTCCTATAAGTATCTGCGAGGTGGATAAAAAGGGCGGATGTATAAGACTTGTATACAGAACGGTTGGTGCCGGAACTAAGGAATTCAGCACTTATAAAAAGGGCGATACACTTGAGATGATCGGACCGATAGGTAATGGTTATGATTTAGACTCAAGCAAGCCTGTTCTGATGGGCGGAGGTATAGGTATTCCACCGATGCTTCAGCTTGCACGGGAGTTTAGTCAGAAGGGGCTTTCTAAGGATGATATCACAGTTATTCTAGGATACCGTGATAGTACATTTCTTTTAAATGAATTCAAGAAGCTGGCAACAGTCTATATCTCAAGCGATACAGGAAGTGTCGGTACGAAAGGAACTGTAATCGATGCCGCTAGGGAGCATGGCGTTAACGGAGATATGATCTATTCCTGTGGCCCTAAGCCGATGCTCAGAGCTGTGAAGGCTTATGCTTAT
>JAFPPJ010000214.1 GCA_017410745.1 Oscillospiraceae bacterium | reverse complement strand
GAACACCAGCGATGTGAGCGCTGTCTCATACATCCAGCCCACAAAGCCGCATATTATGAAGTTTGCCGCTACGACCGTAGGCGCGTATCTTCCCTTTAAGTTGTAAAACATAGATGACCTCATTTACATTTTGTATATCAAGCAAAACAATATACTATATGTTTATTTCAAACAGCGCCGATGCATTGGCGGACACGATGTCCTCAAGCTGCGCTGCAGTGATGCCTATTATCCCTGCGGCAAACTCCGCGGTGGCCGCGAGCATATTCCCGCCGCATCGCCCGCTGTACGGCACCGGCGGGGAATAGGGCGCATCCGTCTCGAGCAGGAGCCTGTCCCGCGGGACTGCCGCTATTGCCCTGTGAGCCTTCTTCGCCGCCGGGTATGTCGCCCTGCCGCCGAAGCTGATATATGCACCGAGCCCTGCCGCTTCCCGTGCCGTCTCCGCCGAACCCGAAAACCCGTGGAGCACGCATCGCGGGCGATAGTGCCGCAGTATGCCGAGCATATCTCCCCATGCATCTACACAGTGTATAACTATCGGCAAATTATACTCTTTGGCAATTTCTATATGCCGTTCAAACATATCCCTCTGACGCTGACGCTCTTCCATATCCGTCCTGCGGTAGTCAAGCCCCGTTTCACCTATGGCGGCGGCTTTGCCCGCCATCGCAGCTATATCATCGCTGCTGCCGTGATACTGCGGATGTATCCCGACCGCCGCATACACATTGTCATGCTCTGCGGCAAGGGCAAGGGCGGCTGCCGACGAGGGCACATCCCAGCCCGCATTTATAATATATGAGCAGGACTCCAGCGCCTCTGCGAGAGCACTGTCCCTGTCCGCATCAAATGCGGGATCGGTGTAGTGAGCGTGTACATCGGGCATCATTTCTTTTTCTTGAACACCATTTTGGTGTCGCCGGCTGTCCATGTCATGGTATCATCCTCGATATCGACGGTGTACTCCGCCTGCGAGCCGTAGGTATCGTACTTGACCACGAGCTTGCCGTCTTCCACCTCATACCTGCCCGTATCGTTCATCTCGAAGTCCTCTTCGGCCTCGGTGACCTTCTCACGATAGGTGCCGTCTATCTCAAAGACCCATTCTGCTGTGCAGCTCCCGGATTCACGGATCCATGTCCCGTGCATCTGTTCCGCCTTGAGAGGGGCCTTTCTTGTACAGGCGGTGAGCATGATGAGCATCGCCGCCGCTAAGATCTTCTTCATGTTCTCTTTCCTTTTTTCCTGACAGTATAGCCTATCCTGCCAAGTCCTCTGCCCAGTGACGAATACTGCCCGTGGGCGTATGCTATGAGCCCTGCCTGCTCGAGATTGAGCTTGCCCTTGCTGTCGAGGAAGCGCTCATCCGCGCTCATCCCCACTATATCCGCAATGAACATGGTATGGCTGCCAAGCTCCGTGCGCTGTCTGACTCTGCATTCAAGGGCGAGGGGCGATGCCGCAAGTATAGGACATCCGACCTTCTCCGAGGGCACCGTGTCAAGCCGGCAGAGCTTGAATTTATCGGTGTCCCTGCCGCTTTTGTTGCCGCATATATCCACCGCCCGCACAAGCTCCTTCGTGGTGAGGTTTATCACGAACTCCCCGGACTTGTCGATCATATCATAGGAGAAGCGGGAGGGTCTTACCGATACATACGCCATAGGCGGACGGGTGTTGACTATACCTGTCCAGCCCGCAGTAAATACATTCTCCCTGCCCTCGTATGCGCAGGTCACAAGTACGGCAGGCACCGGTGCCAGAACCGTGCCGCCTCCAAGCTCGCGCCTCATATCATCATACGGTGCATATCGGCTATGAGCCTGTCTATGTCCGCCTCGTCATATTCTGCGCCTGTCCAGTATTCATGGGCTGCTGCTGCCTGATACACCAGCATCCCCATGCCGCCAGCCGCAGGTATCCCATGCCTGCGCGCGATGCTCATGAGCCTGGTCTCTTCGGGATTGTATATCACGTCATACACAAAGCCCGCGCGGGCTATAACATCCTCGCTCACTGGACATCCGTCCACATCGGGGTACATACCCGCTCCCGTGGCATTCACGAGAGTGTCGAACGACCCGTCTATCTCATCGGGATAGGTGATGTGTATATCGCAGTCCATCCCTCTGCCCTGCATTATCTTCCTTACCT
>JAFPPJ010000213.1 GCA_017410745.1 Oscillospiraceae bacterium | reverse complement strand
GCTGGGGACCGTAGCAGAGTTTCGCATCGCCGTAGTCGGTTGCGGGACCCGCCACGCCGTCCGGTGTCAGACCGTTCTTCTTCTGAAAGGCTGTGACGGCCTTGCGCGTCAGCGTACCAAAGATACTATCCACCTTCCCGGTGTAATACCCCCAGGCGGAAAGCCTTTCCTGGATCGTCCGTACCGTCTGACCCGAGGAACCGTAGGAATAGGACGACGCCCGGGCCGGGGCATGCGTCATCAGCAGCAGAAGGCATATGCGCACCGCTGTGAAATAGTTATTCCTGAAATGTTCGTTCATCGGAAGATCCTTTCGTACCGCCTGCGCCGCGGTGAGATCATCATATCTCCTGCTTCTTTATCTTGAGCCCTACACTTCCTATACTAAGTATTATGATAAGATATGCTGCAGTAGCACACAGAAGTATGGGATATGCTCCGCCTATACCAGTAAGTAATCTTTCCGATGCGTCAAGGAACCACTTCTGAGGCATGAGGTATGACACCATCTTAAGGAATTTAGCGGATTCATCTATGGGGAACAGGCTTCCCGACAGCATAGCGGATATGCTCCAGAGCAAAAATGCTGTTCCGTTTGCACTCATTATATCACCTATCAGCGTTCCTGTCAACATACTGAACGTACTTATTATTATGCCAAGCATAAACACCGTCAGCAGGACTGTTGGCATCGGGATGCCTACGTCGAAGCCCTTTATGAACATCATGCACACAGCGAGTATGCCGGTCTGTATCACGCTTGTGATAACGACTGTGATGAATTTTGATACAAAATATGTGCCTGTGCCCGTGCCTGAGAGCATCACTCTTGTGTACACCTTGTTGTCGGATTCGGTAATGACAGTGTTTGAAATGAATACTCCGTTGAACATGAAGCCGAGAGTTATGAATGCGAATGCATAGCCCATGATATTGAGGCTGTTGTTCTGTTCATGAGTAAGGGATATCTTATCTGAACTCTCGATAGTCACTACATTCTTTTCGGGGAACTTCTCATACATTGAATCGAGTGCTTCGATCGTTTTTGCGCTGTCCGCACCGCATAAAGCACCTGTGCGGTATATCTTGCCAAGTATATCTGTCAGCTCTGTCTCAAAAAGCTCCTCGCGCTCATCATCGGATGTGATGAAGACCTGCAGCCCGTCGGACAGCCTGTCCTCCATCACCGCACCGTCAAAACCGTCCTTGAGATAGAGTATCGCTCCTGCGCGGTCTTCAAAGCCGTCCCTTTCCACCTGAGCGGTGATATCCTCATAGGACATACCGCTCACATCGGCACGGCATACCGAGAACATTCCGTTTGCGGCAAGTCCTTTGAGGACATATTCCGAAAGCTCTGTGTTTGAACCGTCATACACCTTTATGATGAATGAATAGTTATCGCCTGCATATATTGCCCTGTTTTCGCAGCTTTCAAGCTCGATCACGCTGCCTGACGTCTCATCGTTATAAAGCTCGAAATCCACCTTCATCCCAAATATGACAGATGATATTATCGGAGTCATTATAAGGAAGAACATAAATCCTTTGTTTCTGAG
>JAFPPJ010000212.1 GCA_017410745.1 Oscillospiraceae bacterium | reverse complement strand
TCTTGCGCCCTCAGAATTAGGGATTACTACTGCGGAGCCGCCTTCCATAACTGCTACGCATGAATTTGTGGTACCGAGGTCTATGCCTATGATCTTGCTCATATAAATACTTCCTTTCTGTTATGTGATCGTATATTTTACGGATTTGCTACTGTTACCATAGCGGGTCTTATGACACGCTTGCCGAGGGTATAGCCCTTCTGGAGCACTGCTGCTATCTCGTTCTCGCCCTTTTCCTCATCCTCCGTGCTGCTCACAGCATTGTGAAGATTCGGGTCAAAGGTCTTGCCGAGCGCTTCTATCTCCTTCACTCCGAGCTTTTCAAGTATGCTGACATACTGTCTGAATATCATGTCTATGCCGCTCTTGAACTTCTCATCGGAGCATTCAGTGCCAAGTGCTCTCTCGAAATTGTCTATCACCGAGAGTATCTCGCTTACTGCCTGCGCTGTAGCATTGTCATATGCATCGGACTTCTCCTTTGCGGTGCGTGTGCGGTAGTTGTAATACTCTGCGTCAAGTCTGAGATAGCGCTCCTTTTCAGCAGCAAGCTCTTCCTCGAGCTTCTTTATCGTCTCTGCAGGATCGGGCTCTTCCGGTGCAGCTTCTGCAGTATCGGTATCCTCTGCCGCAGTTTCCTCGGCAGTTTCCTCTGCCGCTCCCTCAGCCGCCGTCTCTTCTGTTGTCTCGCTTATTGTCTCTTCCTCGGGAATTGTCTCCTCTCCGCAGGTATTCTCTGCATTGGTGTTCTCATTCATCGGGGATCCTCCTTTAGCCGTCGTCTATGGTTATCAGACGGTATTCCTCTGTATTCTCTGTAAGTATCTCGCTTATCTTTTCGGTAAGATATGTGAGATACGGTATCATCTTTGAATAGTCCAGACGCATCGGGCCAATAAGGCTCAACGCTCCTGCCGTGCGCCCAGCACGCTTTATAGGCGATACGAGCATGCTCGAATTGCTTATCACCATGCTGTCATTGCCGAAAAGCACCCGAAGATCGCTGAAACTGTCATCTATCAGATGTGCAAATTCGCTTTTCTGCTCGAGGAACTTCAGCACATCCGCTGCGCTCAGATCATCGCGCTCTATGAGATTGCGCTCACCGCTTACGGTGACATCGCTCTCCATAAAGCTCTTTGCGAGCTCGACCACACCCTTGAGGAGCGGTGACAGCGTTACCGTATATGCTCCCATAGCCTCAGCTATGCGCTCTATCATCACATCCGACAGGCTGTCCACAGATACGCCGCTCAGACGCTCCGTCATGTACTGCTTGAAGAATTCGAGCTGTTCATGAGTGAGGTCAAATTCAAGCCTGCATATCTTATTCTGTATATTGCCCGACGATGTGACCATCAGCAGCACATACATATGCTTGCCGGTAGGCACTGCATCTACCTTTGCTATTACCGAGAATCTCGGTGAGATATTGGATACGGCTGCACAATGCGTGATCTCTGCAAGCGCCTTGGATGCGTTCTCTATAAGCATCTCCTCGCTCGGGCTGTCCATATCAAGTGCGCTGTCGAGCATCGACATCTCCTCATCGGAAAGTGTCTCCCTCGGCATGAGCTGCTCGATATACAGTCTGTATCCCGCAAATGTGGGGACCCTGCCCGCTGATGTGTGCGGCTGCTCAAGGTATCCCAACTGCTCGAGGAACGCCATATCATTGCGTATCGTAGCAGATGATACTCTTATCCCCGGCTTGGATGCTATGACCTTTGAGCCAACAGGCTCTCCTGTGCGGATATATTCGTCAACGACCGCTGCCAATATCTTCAGCTTCCTGTCGTCCATATCCGCCCTCCATTCTGTTAAGCACTTGAAGTATATCTTTGTTAGCACTCTTTATCCCTGAGTGCTAATATCATTATACACCTTTTTTCTCAGTTGTCAAGGGCTTTTTCAAAAAAATCACAACTTTCACAAAATCATCATCTTGTTATGTGCTGCAATAGTAAGTTTTAATCAATCACCTCCGGTGGAAATCCGTACATATCAGGCGCTATGTGCACTCAGATGTCCATACAGATGCCTCAGAGCGGCGTGCCGCTCTGAGGCAGTATCCATTATCTATTATATCAGCCATCTGAATAATATCAAATAAAATCAGATAAGAGTTTCATTAACATCAGATTAGAACGCCCGTATTCATTCACCAAAGGCCGCGTCTATATTTGCCTCATTTATCGCATGGGCATCGGGTGATGACTGATCGAGCCATGCCCAGTTATCGTCAAGCATGACCTCCTCCCCCTCGTTCGTGATGCCGTACTGTTTCACGGCCTCTCTCTGTTCATCATATTCCTCTTTGCTCATGAGCTCGGGATCATCGTTAATGTACACCGTATATGGTACTTTTTCATACACATGATCAAAAAAGCAGTTCTGTTCGGGATCTCCCACATACAGATCATAGCTTGCAAAGCCATGCATCGCGAGCCTGCTCGCTTCAAGGTACATCACTATATCCTGTCCGGGCAGATAGTTTATACCCATTCCCGACCATCCGTTGTAAGGCAGCTTCATCAGCCTGCACACATGGGGATAGGTCTCCTCGTCGCCCTCAGACCAGTGATATATGCTGTAGCAGAAGCCCTCGCGGAATACCACGAGCTCCGGGATATTCTCGCCGTCCTTCTGCATAAGGTCTATCAGTGCGAAATATGTATCCTCGTTCCGCGAGCTGAATCCATAGTCCTCCGTCTTGTATCCGCCGGAAAGCAGGAAATTCCTGTATCCCTGCTGCCATGTCATATCTCCGCTGATGAACAGATCATTCTGCCCGGTCTGCGCAGTCGTCTCCGAAGCGGTCTCTTCTGGCGTGGTCATATCCTCTGTCGAAAATGTGCCCTCGGTCGTGATGACCTCCGAAGTCTGCACAGTATCCTGCGTCTCACTTCCCTGCCGCACAGGCTGACTTGTACACGCAGTCAGCAGCAATGCAGCCGCAATAATAAGTTTCTTCTTCATATTACT
>JAFPPJ010000211.1 GCA_017410745.1 Oscillospiraceae bacterium | reverse complement strand
GGCATAGGCACGGCGATAATGCTGCCCGGAGTAGTACCGACGCTCATTGCGTTCTTCGCATACTGCGCGGGGGAGGCTACCTGCTTCCTGTGGACATCGAGCTACTTTGCGGGGGCAAAGACGGGTGTGAGCCCGGAGCTTGCGGCGGCATTCGGCTCGCTCATATTCGGCGGGCTCATGCTCGGGCGTTTCATCAGCGCGCTCGTATCGGACAAGCTGGGCGACAAGCTGCTCATACGCATAGGCATTGCGGTGGAATTTATCGGGATAATCCTCGTGATGCTGCCCGTGGACGGCTATATCATCGCGGCGGCGGGCTTTATCATCATCGGCACGGGCATGGGGCCTGTATACCCTGCTATACAGCACATGGCGCCGGCTAATTTCGGCAATGAGAACAGTGCCGCAGTCATAGGGCTGCAGATGGCATCCGCATACACAGGCAGCACGCTCATGCCTATGGTATTCGGGCATATACAGCAGGCGGCGGGGATATGGATACTGCCGCTGTATCTCATCGTATTCGCGGTGATGAACATCGGGCTGCTCGAGTTTGCATACACAAGGATAAAAGGTGCATAAAGCACTTTACAGGGGAGGCGATACATATGAGAGAGCCGATAATCACAGAGCGCACGCATATATTCGATGTGAATATCATCGTATCCATATGCGCCGACATAAAGGGAAATGTGACAAGGGAACAGATACAGCGTGCGTTTGATACGGCGGTGGCATCACACGGCGTATTCCGCACAAAGGTGGAGACAGACAGTGACGGCAATGCATTCTACATCTATGCTAAGACCGAGCAGTCGCTCGAGTTCACGGATGACAGCCGTGATGAGATAATCACCCGTGAGGAGCGCAGGCGCTTCCACATAGAGGATGGGGAATACCTGCGGGCGTTCGTCATCGGACACAGCGAAAGCGGATTTTCCATACTGTTCTGCATGCATCACATATGCGGGGACGGGAAGTCGCTGGTATACTTCACGGAGACATTCATGAAGGCGCTGGCGGGAGAAGAGACGCCGTATACGGAACTCAGACACATACGTCCTGCCGACCTGCCCGCAGACAGTGCGATGTCGGGTATGACGGCGTGGTATGCCGGGAGCCTTGCGGGGAGATGGAAGAACAGGATATTCGGCTTCGATGAGCTTGACAGGGCATACTACAGCTTCTGGAACACACGCAGCACCAATGTGCAGGAAAGGATATTCGACAGGAAGGACACGGGCGAGATACTTCTGCGGTGCAGACAGAACGGATGCTCATTCACGGCATACATCACCGCGGTGATGCTGCGCAATACCGGGTGGCATTCGATAGGCTATGCGGTAGACGGCCGCACCGACGGCAATCGTGCGATGGGCAACCAGGCGACGGGCATATCCGTAGACTACACCTACGCCAAGGGCATGAGCCTTGAGAGCAATGCAAAGCGCATATATAAAAAGATGCACGAGAAGCTCGACGACCCAAAAAAGAAGTGGCTGATGCTCCATTTCCTGCCCGCACTCGGCGGCACGCTCTGCGATGCGATCGACCTTGAGGCGGCAAAGGCGTATACATCCCCCGCGTCGCGCGCTGCGGCAAAGGTGATGGGCTACGGCGACAAGAAGAAGGATCTGAGCATAACCAACCTTACCAAGCCCGATATACAGACACGATACGGGGAACTGAGCATTGAAGGGATGAGCTTCGTGCCGCCCATAATCTCCTCGGGGAAGAACATCATAGGCATAGTCACCGTCAACGGGAAAATGTCCGTGACGCTCCACACCTACGGCGACACCCTCAAGCTCGACGACCTGCTCAGGGGAATGTAAATAATAAAAAACAGGATGATGTAACTAGTACATTGTCCTGTTTTTTGTTTATCGGCTATTAGTTACGAATTTTCAATAGCATCTACAAATACTGTAAGGAGTTTTATTGCTTGTCCCTGTCTTGTAGGAGATAAAGATTTGCATAAATTAATCAATTCATCTTCGACAGATATTGTGTCAGAGCCATTTATGATATAATCAGCAGTGACATGAAGTGACGAGCATATTTTT
>JAFPPJ010000210.1 GCA_017410745.1 Oscillospiraceae bacterium | reverse complement strand
CCTGACCCCCGGTCCGAATCCGGGTGGCGCCTCCAGAGCCTCTCATGCAAATGAGAGGCATTTTGTTTTATTTAGGGTGTAGGGTATAGGGTTTAGGGTATAGTGAAGGTGTGAGCATACGCTCACATCTTTAATGGGGGCTAGCGCCCCCAAGCCCCACATTGAGACTGTGACGAACACCAGCGGATGTTTGAGTCACTCCTTCCCTAAACCCTATACCCTAGACCCTCTACCCTAAACAAGCCCTATTTAATCAAAATTTAAACTATAAGCACTTGACAGTCGGCGGGAAAAATAGTATAATGTTATAAGCGGGCATTGTCGCCTGTAAGTTACTTCCGAGGTATATGCAATGGAGAGGATCGTTGAAACCATACAGGCGGATATGGGGCATCTTACGGATACCCTGCTTGAAGAGCACTCCGTCCGTTTGTATTCAAGGGGCGGTCATTTCAGCAAGAACGAGATGATCCCCGTATATTTTCTTCTTATTACCGGCTGCAGCGAACCTGACAGCTACAGTAATTTCCTGTACGAACTCAAGGGCGATATCCTGAAATCGGGCAAGCCCTTTGCACTCATAGATGAGCCCATATCCCTGCCGAAGGAGGATCTGATGCTCCTTTCGTCGGTGGACACCTCTTCAAAGGCATCCATCATATCGGGGCTGTGCGGCATAATAAAGGTCAACGGCGACTCCGAAAGGACTATCATCGCGCAGAAGGCGCTCGGCGAGATGCTCTCCGTGGTAGATCGCGACATATTCTCCATAGGCGGGCCGCTTGCGCTGAAAATGTCATTTATCAGCCGTGCCATAGGCGTCAACGGCGATAAGATACCCATGATACTCTACTACGGCGTGCCGTCCGCGGAGGATACGCTCTTCCTGTGCCTTGCACAGCGTTCGGGCTTTGATGTGCTGTGCATATCCCCCGACGATGCCGCCCTCGATATATTCAAGAAATGCCCCTATGCCGCAAAGATACAGCACGAGACGAAGGGCCCTTCCCACAGGTTCATCCCCTTCCCCACCTCCCCCGTCAAGGCGAAGGTCTCCACCGTAGCCTATAACGCGGAGCGCGAGCTCGATACCATGCTCTACGGCGGCGATACCATATTCAGGGCGATGCAGTTCTCAAAGATGACCTCCATCGTGCTGCAGACCACCTATGAAGAGATAGATGTGCTGTGTGATCAGGAGGCGAAGTACCGCCCCGGCTTCACGGTCAACGGCGACATAGTCACCGTACCCGTCGTATTCGCCAAGATAAACGGCGTACAGGGCGGCGCACCGAAGACAAACCAGTACTGGGAAATGATAGAGGATCTTATCACATATAAGTCCATCTATTTCATAAAAGCACCCGCATACCGCAGCCCGGGAATTTCCGCGTCAAGGCAGTATGCACCCTACCACACCGGCAAGAAGCTCAAGATAGATGAGCTGCTCCGTTCAAGGCTCAACCGCTACGGCCACCTTCAGGCATATCTGCAGCGCATGATATTCGAGAAGGCACAGGCCATCATAGATGACGGGCTGCTCGTCATGGACTCCGATCAGGAGCTCGTTGACTTTGTGATGCATACCGCACTCAACCTCAACGAGCGTGTAACGAGACTGCTCCAGCAGTACGACTTCACGAAGGAGATACCCAAGGCTGTGGTGGTAGACACCATAGAGGATCCCTTCTCCAAGCTCGAATGCACACAGATCCTCATGCTGTCGTATCTCGGCTTCGATGTGCTGATATTCGCACCGTCGGGCTACCGCGACATTGAGACCCATGTGTCGGAGAAAGCGTTTGAATCACACAATATCGGCGAATATGCCTATGGCTTGAGAGCGCCGAAATTCAAAATACCAACTGCCCCCAGGGCAAGGAAAAAGTCCGGCGGAGGACTGTTCGCAGGACTGTTCAAGAAAGGAAGATGACCATGCCGCTCCAGTTCACACCCTCCGAAGAGAGAGAAAGCGTCGTAGATACCGATGCTGTCGTAGTTGATACCCCTGTTGAGGAGCCCACCCACTACAATATCCAGGTAGGGGACGCAAATACCTACTCCATAATCGACACCGCCGACAAGCTCAAGCAGGAGCTCGTACAGAGCGAGGAGATCGACAAGCTCGTAAGCACCATCAATGCAAACGACCCCCAGTCGATCATCACCTTCGGAAACGAAGTGGCTGAGGAGATCTCCAAGGCATCCGACCAGGTGCTCCGTTCTATGGATATGTCCCAGCTCGATGACTCCAGCGTAATGCTCAATGCTCTTGCAAAGATCATGGAGCAGTTCGACCCGCAGGAGCTCAAGGACGACCGCGGCGGCTTCTTCGCAAAGCTCCGCAAGCAGCTCGACAAGATCCTCGAGAAGTACAACAATATGGGCAACGAGGTAGACAAGATCTACGTTCAGCTCAAGAAGTACGAGGACGAGATCGGCCAGTCCAACCGCAAGCTCGAGACTATGTACAACGCCAATATCGACTATTACAAGCAGCTGCTCAAGTACATCATGGCAGGCGAGCAGGCTTCGCAGGAGCTTGACAAGTACATCGAGGAGTACAGGGCTAAGGCCGCTGCCAACCCCGATTCCGGCACCACCGCAATGGATCTGCAGACACTCGAGCAGACCCGTGCGATACTCGAACAGCGCGTAATGGACCTCAAGATCGCAGAGAACGTTGCTATGCAGACCGTTCCCATGCTCAAGGCGATGGAATTCTCCAACGTCAACCTCATAAGAAAGATCAATTCGGCGTTCATCATCACGATGCCCGTATTCAAGCAGTCTCTCGCACAGGCAGTGATGCTCAAGCGCCAGAAGATACAGGCGGAAAGCATGAAAGCACTTGATGACAAGACCAACGAGCTCCTTCTCAAGAATGCGAGCAACACCGTTGAGCAGACCAAGCTCACCACCCGTCTTGCAAACGGCAACTCCATCCAGGTCGAGACTCTCGAGAAGACATGGGCTACCATCGTCAGCGGCATAGAGGAGACCAAGAAGATTCAGGAAGAGGCCAAGGCTAAGAGAGCCGAGGATTCCAAGAAGCTCGCAAAGCTCAAGGAAGACTACCGTGCAAAGATGAACAGCTGACGCTGACATACTATACATCATGACAGTATCGGGTATCACCGCGATACCCGGTGCTTGTCTGTCATACCGGCCTTGCCGGACCGATCACTTGCTGCCGATCAATATATGCTCCGAGACGCAGACAGCAGTTCCTTTCAAATGCGTATCGGGTAGCTGCCGGCCTTGCCGGCTGCAAGGAGACACTATGGATATATCACCGTTCTATATCACCGAGGATGAGGGCTATTCGCTGTGCCTGGTCACAGACGGCACGTTCCATCCGGAGCTGTTCGAGCTCCGCGCAGATGAGGGCTTTGAGGGCAACGGCTACGATGTTGAAGCCATCGCGGTGCAGTACCTCAATGAATGTGCGCAGTATCTCATCCGTGATATAATATTCGACTCCGAGGCAGGCATGTTCGTTGCCATGTCCGAGGAAAAGGAGCCCCTCATCGACCTTGCAGAGGGACTTTGTGAGCTTTTTGCCGACGAGGAAAGATCAAGGGATCTGTTCAGCCGCGCAGAGATAATATAGCCCAAGGCGCAGTTGCCTTCCCCGTGCATCACGGCGGACGGTAAAAGGAGTGACACGATGCCCATCAATATCCCCGATGATCTTCCCGCTGCGGAAGTGCTCCGCAATGAGAACATATTCCTGATGACCACCACCACTGCAGCACATCAGGATATACGTCCCCTGAAGATCGCCATACTCAATCTCATGCCCAAGAAGATAGAGACTGAGACACAGCTTCTTCGTCTGCTGTCGAATACACCGATACAGGTGGATATAGACCTGGTGCAGATGAAGAACCATGTATCCCGCAACACCCCCGTGTCCCACCTCAACAAGTTCTACTGTACCTTCGACGATATCCGCGACAGGCGCTATGACGGCCTTATCATCACGGGTGCGCCCGTGGAGCAGATGGAGTTCGAGGAAGTGGACTACTGGGACGAGCTGGTGGAGATCATGGACTGGTCGCTCAAAAACGTGTTCTCTGTGTTCCATATATGCTGGGGCGCACAGGCAGGGCTTTACCATCACTACGGCATACCCAAGTATCCGCTGAAGGAAAAGATGTTCGGACTGTTCCCCCATAAGGTCATATCACCGCTCCATACCATCGTGCGCGGCTTTGATGAGGACTTCATCGTCCCCCACTCCCGCCATACCGAGATAAGGGCGGAGGATATAGCGAAGGTGCGCTCCCTTGAGGTGGTCACCTATTCGAGCATATCCGGCGTGCATCTTGTGGTCGACCGCTCCCGCAGACTGTTCTTCTCCACAGGCCATTCCGAATATGACAGGCTCACTCTGAGAAATGAGTACGAGCGCGATGTGGCAAAGGGACTTGACATAAAGAAGCCCTACAACTACTTCCCCGGGGACGACCCCAACAAGCCTCCCTATTTCAGCTGGAGAGGCCATGCGCATCTGCTTTTCTCAAACTGGATAAATTTCTGCGTATATCAGGAAACTCCATACGATCTTAACGATCTGACCCCTATCAAACTTTGACATAATGCCCAATTTTTGCGGATTTTAACTGAGCATTTTAATTAAATTTGCTATTTACAAATTGTATGTTTTAGGATATAATTATACAGCAAGTATTTTTACGTTGTGCGGGTGGTGGTGTACCGAGTGGCTACAGAGTTTTCACGAATAATCACGCTCCTGAGGAAGGAGCGGAAGATAAGCCAGAAGCAGGCAGCTGCCGATCTCGGTGTATCACAGGCTCTTCTTTCCCATTATGAGAAGGGCATCCGTGAATGCGGCCTTGAATTTCTCGTCCGCACCGCCGATTACTACGGCGTCACCTGCGACTACCTGCTCGGCAGGTCAGCAGAACCCGGCACACATATCACCGAGACCGAAGCTCCCCCTCCCGTACCCGCAGCGTGCAAGCGCCTGAGCGATTCCGAGGCAGTGCTGTTCGCACTTGCCGAGCAGTCGGGCGGCGAGCTGACAGGATATATCGAGCGGGCGCTGAGCCTGTCTGTATACAGAGTGTTCCGTACACTTTACTGTGCTAACCCGAAGAATGACAGACGCTTCTTCACCGTGAGCGAAGTAGCCGCTGATGCACTTGCGGTATCGGCCATAGAGCGCTGCAGGGCACTGTCGGAGTTGGCGGTGCGTGAGAGCAGCCTTGCGGATACTGCCATCACTACAAATACGCTCACCACAGAGCAGCCTCTTTATGTTTCCTCTCTGCTCAACCTCATAAAGAATGCGGAGAGCTATATCAACGAGATAAACCAATAAGTGCCGCTCACACTTGAAGGGCGGCGCTTATTAGCATAACCGATCGAAGTGCGCTTAAAATAAACGTACCGGTCGTATATTATTATTAATGGAAGGGAGTTGATCGCATGATCTCAGCCGCAGAGGCTATGGTCAGATGTCTTGAGAATGAGGGGGTCAAGGTCGTCTTCGGTTATCCGGGCGCTGCGATCTGTCCGTTCTATGACAAGCTTTATGAGTCGCAGGTGCATCATGTGCTCGTGCGCCATGAGGCAAACGCAGGTCATGCTGCGAGCGGCTATGCCCGCATGACTAACCGTCCCGGCGTGTGCATCGCCACATCCGGCCCGGGCGCTACCAATCTTCTGACCGCCATAGCCACCGCATATGCGGACTCCATCCCTCTCATATGCATCACAGGACAGGTCTCATGTGACCAGATAGGCTGCGATGTGTTCCAGGAGGTCGATATAACAGGTGCGGCAGAACCATTCGTAAAGTACAGCTACCTCGTCAAGAACGAGCATGATATACCCCGTGTATTCAAGGAGGCATTCTACCTCGCAGGCACGGGCAGGAAGGGTCCCGTCCTCATAGACGTGCCCATGGATGTGCAGAACCGCATGATAGACTTCGAGTACCCCTCGGAGATACGGATGCGCACCTACAAGCCCGCCTTCAAGGGCAATCCCCTGCAGATACAGCGCATACGCGACGCCGTGAATAATGCGGAGCGTCCCCTGCTGTGCGTAGGCGGCGGCATATTCCTCTCGGATGCGGTCGATGAGATACGCGAGTTCGCGTATAAGGCACAGATACCTGCGGTATCCACCATGATGGGTCTGTCCGTATTCCCCACCGACCATCCCATGTATCTCGGAATGATAGGCATGCACGGGCTTCGTTCGGCGAATACCGCCATGAATTCCTGTGATACCATCGTCATGATAGGCGCAAGGGTAGGCGACCGTGCAATACGTTCACCTTCGTTCCTTGCGGAGGGCAAGAATGTCATACATATCGACATCGACCCCGCCGAGATAGGCAAGAACATAAATGTTGACATCCCCCTCGTCGGCGACTGCCGCGAGATACTCTCGGAGCTGTGCAGAGCAGAGTATACCAACAGGCATGAACAGTGGCTCTCACAGATACGCGAGATAAAGAACACCATCTCCACCAATGAGGAGACCGAGGGCTATATAAATCCCAAGGTGTTCATACGCAAGCTTTCCGACAGGCTTCCCGATGACGTTGTATGCGTAGCGGACGTAGGCTCCAACCAGATATGGACGTGCAACAACTACGGCTTCAGGGATGGCGGACGCTTCCTCACCAGCGGCGGCATGGGCACTATGGGCTATTCCATCCCCTGTGCCATAGGCGCAAAGCTCGCCTCCCCCGAAAAGGAGGTCGTGGCTGTCTGCGGCGACGGCTCATTCCAGATGATGATGATGGAGCTTGCCACCATCGTACAGGAGAATGCGGCGGTCAAGATCATCGTGATGAAGAACAAGCGTCTCGGCATGGTGCGTGAGCTCCAGACCAATATGTATGACGACAGGCTCATCGCCACGGATATAGGCAACTATCCTGACTTCGTGGCTCTTGCCCGTGCATACGGCATCGAGGCCGACAGGGTATCCACCATGTCGGAGGCCGAGGAGAAGATAGAGAAGCTGGCATCGTCGAAGTCCGCATATCTTCTCGAATGCAACGTATACAAGCTTGAATCCACGCTGTAAGGAGGACGGATATGAAATATACGGTTTCTGTTCTCGTGGAGAACCACGCAGGCGTACTTTCAAGGATATCGGGTCTCTTCGCAAGGCGCGGCTTCAATATAGACTCCCTTGCGGTCGGTGTCACCAATGACCCCACCATATCAAGGATAACCATAATCGCGGACGGCGACGAGCACACCGCACAGCAGCTCGAAAAGCAGCTCAATAAGCTGGTGGATACCATCAAGGTGCGCATGCTCTGTGCAGAAGAGCTCATCGAAAGGGAGCTGCAGCTCATCAAGATAAATGCTGCACCCGCCCAGCGCAATGAGATACTCACGCTCTGCGAGGTGATGGGTGCCAAGGTAATAGACCTTACCACCACTTCCATGACCATCGAGATATCCGACACCACCGACGTGCTTCAGCGCTTCCACACCCTCGTCGAGGGCTACGGCATAAAGGAGATAGTCCGCACAGGCACTATCGCGATACAGAAGGGCGCTGTCACCATAAGATAGTTTGTTTAAAGTTTGGAGTGTGGAGTTACTGACGGGACATAACAATTTGTCTTATCAGATGTGAAGCGAAGCTTCACTCCTTCCCTAGACCCTAAACCCTATACGCTAAACCCTATATTATAATATATTTTTTCGGAGGTAATAACCATGTCAGATGCAAGAATATTCTATCAGGAAGACTGCGACCTCGGCAGACTCGACGGCAAGACCGTTGCCATAATCGGCTACGGCTCCCAGGGTCATGCTCATGCGCTCAACCTCAAGGAGAGCGGCGTTAAGGTAGTAGTAGGCCTTTATGAGGGCTCCAAGAGCGCAGAGAAGGCAAAGGCTCAGGGTCTCGAGGTAATGAGCGTAGCAGATGCTGCCAAGGTCGGCGACATCATCATGATACTCATTCCCGATGAGAAGCAGGCAGATGTATACAAGAGCGACATCGAGCCCCAGCTCACCGCAGGCAAGACCCTCGCATTCGCACACGGCTTCAACATCCACTTCGGCTGCATCAAGCCCCCCGCTGATGTAAATGTCATCATGATCGCACCCAAGGCTCCCGGCCATACCGTAAGATCCGAGTATCAGGCTGGCAAGGGCACTCCCTGCCTCATCGCTGTTGAGCAGGACGCTACCGGCGATGCATGGGATATCGGCCTTGCATATGCACTCGGCATAGGCGGCGCAAGAGCAGGCGTGCTCGAGACCACATTCCGCACCGAGACCGAGACCGACCTCTTCGGTGAGCAGGCTGTCCTCTGCGGCGGCGTATGCGCACTCATGCAGGCAGGCTTCGAGACACTTACCGAGGCAGGCTACGATCCCAGAAATGCATACTTCGAGTGCATCCATGAGATGAAGCTCATCGTTGACCTCATCTATCAGTCAGGCTTTGCAGGCATGAGATACTCCGTATCCAACACCGCTGAGTACGGCGACTATGTAACAGGTCCCAAGATCATCACCGAGGACACCAAGAAGGCTATGAAGAAGGTCCTCTCCGATATCCAGGACGGCTCCTTCGCAAAGGAATTCCTCCTCGATATGTCTCCCGCAGGCAGACAGGTACATTTCCGCGCTATGAGAAAGCTTGCTTCCGAGCATCCCGCCGAGAAGATAGGCGAAGAGATCCGCAAGCTCTACAGCTGGAACAACGAGAGCGACAAGCTCATCAACAACTGATAACACAGAGTACTGCCGCATCCTTCACGGGATGCGGCGTTTTCGGAGGGCACAATGGATACAGCAGAAAGGATCGCCGACATACTCCTTGACGGCAGCGAATACGAGATAATCTACCATATCAACCCGGACGGCGATGCTGTGGGCAGCGCCTATGCCCTCGCCCTTGCACTCAGACTTGCGGGCAAGAAGGCACAGCCGGTATGCTCCTCTGCCATACCCGCACAGTACCGGTATCTTACCGATGAGGTGGAGAAGCAGAACCTCACAGACCCCGAGTATATATGCGTGGACACCTCCACGAAGGCACGGCTCGGCGAGTACAGCGGCAAGCGCATACTGTGCTGTATCGACCACCACGCGGACAATACCACCGGTGCCAAGCATATCTTCTGCGACAAGGATGCATCCGCCTGCGTCCAGCTGATATATGAAGTCATACAGTGCCTCGGCGTGCCTGTGAGCCGCCTTATGGCAGACCTGCTCATGACAGGGCTCGTCACCGATACCTCCTGCTTCCGCTCAAGCTCCACCGACAGGGACACCATGCGTTATGCGTATATATTCGCCTCCTGCGGTGCGGACATAAAGGCGATCACGCGCCGCCACTACCTTGTCAAGTCTCCCAAGCGCATGGCGATAGAGCAGCGCCTGAGAAGCAGCATCGCCCTCTCCGATGACTCCCGCATCGCCGCATTTATGCTGCGCCACTCCGACTACGGCGAGCTTGACATCACCGATGACGATACCGAGGGCATAAACGACATCGCCGAGGAGGCAGGCGCCGTCATAGGCATAGTCGTGCGTGAGAAGCGCGAGGGCATATGCCGCATATCCGTCCGTGCATCCGGCAGATACGATGCACATGAGCTGTGCAGCAGGATAGGCGGCGGCGGTCACTCCAATGCCGCAGGAGCCACGATGGAGGGCAGCGCGGAAGAAGTCCGCACAGCCATGATGAAGCTTGCACAGGACTATCTTGCAGGGAAGGATACCCTGTAGGCTTAATACTCATAAAAAAAGCAATGTAAAATTTGTACAATGTGCAGAATATACAGAGATTTACATTTTAATCTTGCATTTTTTCCTAAATCATGATATAATGATTGTAACCGATTATTTTTGAAGGGAAGATCAATGCATGGGAAAGAACATCATCCTTTACGGACCCCCCGGCACCGGTAAAACCTATAACAGCGTAAACTACGCACTTTCCATCATATATAACATACCTGTTGAGACGGTCATGGCAAAGGATTATGATTCGATGCTCGACAGATACAATGAGCTCAAGAACAGCTTCGGTCAGATCGAATTCACCACATTCCATCAGTCCATGGGCTACGAGGAATTCATCGAGGGCATCAAGCCCGTCTTCCTTGAGACTATGAACGAGCGCGGTGAGCGTACCCGTAAGAAGGAAATGGTGTACGTCGTTGACCAGGGCATATTCAGAGAATTCTGCCACAGAGCGCAGGAGCATCCCGACGAGCCCTATGTATTCATCATAGATGAGATCAACCGCGGCAACATATCCAAGATATTCGGTGAGCTCATTACCGTTATCGAGCCCTCCAAGCGTCTCGGCGAGCGCGAAGAGGTCAAGGTAAGGCTCGCATACTCCATGGATCTGTTCGGCGTTCCTTCCAATGTATATATCGTCGGCACGATGAATACTGCCGACCGTTCCATAGCCCTCCTCGATACGGCTATCAGAAGAAGATTCGACTTCATCGAGATGCTGCCCCGTCCCGAGCTTTTCGGCGACACCTACGTTGAGGGCATCAGCATAGAGCATCTTCTTGCCACCATCAACAAGCGCATAGAGATACTCGTTGACAGAGAGCATACCATCGGCCATGCATACTTCATGCCGCTCAAGACCGATCCTTCCATAATCCGTCTCGGCTCCATATTCAAGAACTCCATCATACCTCTTCTCCAGGAATACTTCTACGGAGACTATCAGAAGATAAGATGGGTGCTCGGCGACTACAACAAGGAACCGGACGAGCAGTTCGTAAAGGCTCTTGCCATCGACTATAAGAAGACCTTCGGCGAAAAGGTGGAGCTCTTCCTGGATGTCGATGACACCTATGAGATCAATGACGATGCCTTCTGGAATCCGGAAGCGTACAGAAAGCTGATCTGAGCTTGACGTGCGGAAGGGAGCATAATGAAGAAAGAACGATACAGGATATCGGAGAATGAGTTTTTCACGGTAGAGGGGTCTTCGCAGAGAGAAGGCGGTCTTCCTCTTCCCGAGCCTATATTTGAAATGCTCCGTGATTTCGCCCTTGAAAAGAGAATGCCCGATCCGAGAGGCATAAACAGCTATATACTATATGCCGAGGGCGAGGGCAAGGAGCGCATACTCCGTGCAGGCGGCTATGTCGGCACTATCGTCCTGAAGGACGGCACCCAGTTTGAGATACTTCCCATGCTCGCTGCCAAGGACAAGACGGGCAAGGTCATATCCACCAAGAGAGTATTCCTGAATATGCTCTCCGCAATGAAGGATGTGCCCCTTGACATCCATAACCTTAACACCAGAGCAGCCGAGAACCTCAATATATTTGAGACCTTCATCCTCGCCTTCATCAGTGAGGTGCAGGGCATCGTGCTCAACGGCATAAAGCAGGCGTACACCCCCTATGAGAACAATGAGAACTTCCTCAAGGGCAAGGTTATATACGCCAAGCACGCCACCAAGAATTTCGCCCATAAGGACAAATTCTTCGTAATGTATGACGTATTCACAGTCAACCGTCCGGAGAACAGGCTCATAAAGTCCACGCTCAAATATCTCCATGATGTTACAAGCTCGGCTCGAAGCCGCAACAGGATAGATAATCTTGTGGCTAACTTCGACGGTGTTGACTACTCCACCAACTACAAGCAGGATTTTGCGGCATCCATACTCGACCGCAGCATGAAGGGCTATGTCAACGCACTCAAATGGGCGGAGATATTCCTTCTCGGCAAGCATATCAACGTGACCAAGGGACGCGATGTGTCCTATGCCGTGCTCTTCCCTACGAGGCAGCTGTTCGATGCATACACCGTGCACAATCTTCTCAGGATGCTCGACAATCAGCGCTTCAAGGCAGAGATACAGAAGAAGACCTATCCCATGCTCAATCAGCCCATGCACCGCGACAGTGCGCAGGCACTCACAGTCATGACCTACCGCGAGACAGGCATGAGAGTCGTGTTCGACTCAAAGTGGCAGGAGCTTTCGGGAGCGGACGAGAACTTCGGTATACGCGATTCGGATATCATGGATATATACGATCTTCTCAATCTTTACCATTCCGACAGCGTATGCTATATATATCCCCTCACCCGTGAGATGCGTGAGGAATCCCGTGAGATCGCCTTCAAGAATGAAGACGGCATAATCGG
>JAFPPJ010000209.1 GCA_017410745.1 Oscillospiraceae bacterium | reverse complement strand
GGTGGTGGAGTACAAATCCACCACGATGAATATTCTCACGGGATATATATCCTCATCCGACGGCGAAGTGCTGATTAACGGCGTGGATATCCTTGATGAGCCCCTCGCAGCCAAGAAGAACATAGGCTATCTTCCCGAGCTCCCGCCGCTGTATCTTGATATGACGGTCAGGGAATATCTCAGCTTCGTGTATGACCTGAAAAAGTGCAGGCTTCCCAAGGAAGCACATCTTGAAGAGGTGTGCAGCCTTGTCAAGATCAATGACGTGTACGACAGGATGATAAAGAACCTGTCCAAGGGTTATAAGCAGCGTGTCGGCATGGCACAGGCACTTGTGGGCAATCCTCCCATACTCATACTCGATGAGCCTACCGTAGGACTTGACCCCAAGCAGATAATAGATATACGCAATCTTATCAAGCGCCTCGGCAAGAAGCATACCGTGATACTTTCCTCGCATATACTCTCCGAGATACAGGCGGTCGCCGACAGGATCATCATCATCAACAAGGGTGAGATCGCAGCCGACGATACGATGGAGAACATCACCAACGCAGCATCGGGCGAGCTCCTGTATACCGCAAGGATATCAGGCTTTGAGGATGTGACCGGTGCAGTGCTCGACATAAAGCAGATCCCCGGCGTAAAGAACTGTGAGTGCCTCGGCGAAAAGGAAGAGGACAGCGCAGACTTTGAGATAAGCGTCGTAGAGGGTGCAGACATCAGACGCGACCTTTTCACGATGATAGCTCAGAAGGGCTGGTATATGCTCGGCCTCAAGTCCAATGAAATGACCCTCGAGGATATATTCCTCAAGATCACCGTCGGTGAAGATGTCAGGTTCAAGGATAAAAAGCCCGTTGACGAACAGCTCCAGAGAAAGCTTGCCGACCAGATAGGCGGCGCAGTAGTTGCTGCTCATGTGCTCGGACAGAAGGCTGATGATACCGAGCCTGAGCCCGAAGAAGACGATCTTACGATACCCGATGATGATACCGAAGGGGGTGAGGAATAATGTCAGCGATATTCAAAAGAGAGCTTCGCTCATTCTTTTCCTCTCCCATAGCGTATATATACCTCACCGTATTCTATCTGATAAGCGGTGTGTACTTCGTAATGACCAACCTGGGTCTCAAGACCTCAAATATGACATATGTGTTCTCGGGCGTATTCACCATAGTAATGCTTATGCTGCCCCTGCTCACCATGCGTCTTTTTGCCGATGAGAAGAAGCAGAAGACCGATCAGGGACTGCTCACAGCGCCCGTCAGCCTTTGGGGCATAGTATTCGGAAAATTCCTTTCCGCATTCTGCGTGTTCCTCATAGGAATGATCGTGTATGTGCCCTATATCCTCACACTGAAAAAGCTCGCAGGTTCAATACCCACAGCGCTAATGCTCTGCAATTTCACGGGACTGATACTTCTCGGTGCAGCATTCATCTCTATAGGCGTGTTCGTGTCAAGCCTTACGGAATTCCAGATCGTTGCAGCGATACTCAGCTTCCTGATAAATCTCTTCCTGTATATGATAGATATGTTTGCCGCAAGCGTCTCCTTTGAGCCTCTCAAGAAGGTAATGACGGCTATAGGCTTCTACAACAGGTATACCGAATTCACACAGGGCATACTCGATGTCACGAATGTGGTATTCTTCCTCAGTGTGATATTCGTGTTCAACTTCCTTACCGTTCGTCTGCTTGAAAGAAGGCGCTGGAGCTGATAAGCCCCGCCGCATAAGAGCAGAATATATTGAAAGGAGTGCATTCCCTCAACGGGAATGGCTGTATATGGCTGATAATAACGAGATAAATTCAGAACAGTCTCTTGAAGATACCGCACTTTCGGGTGAGGATATCTCCGGGGAGACACCCGTGGAGAATGAGCAGACATCCGAGGATACCGCAGAAACCGCTGATACCGCCGATACTTCGTCCGATGCTTCCGAAGATACAGAAGCTGCCGAGGATAACGGCGACAGCGATGAAAAGTCCGACGATACTTCCAAGGATGCTTCGGCCGATACTTCCGCAGATACAGAGAAGCAGCGCCGCAAACGCATGGATCGCCGCCGTTTCAAGTACGGTTCCATCGCCACTGCAATAACCATAATCGTTATAGCTGTGGCTGTCGTTATCAACGTGATACTTGCACTTGCCTCTGACCGTATCAATATGTCTATGGATCTCACAGGCAAGGGCACATTCGAGATATCACAGGAGACCAAGGACTATATCGCCACCGTAAAGGAACCGGTGCATATCGTTTGCCTTTCCGAGGAGAACGAGTTCAAGACCTCCAACTATGTATACTATAAGCAGGCATACGAGGTGCTCAAGAAGTACACCATCTACGGCGATACCATAACCCTCGACTTCGTTGATATGGTCAAGGATCCCTCCTATGCCGAGAGATACAGCAAGTCCTACAAGGGTGAGCTCAACCAGTACAACATCGTCGTTGAGAGCGATAAGCGCATCAAGGTGCTTTCCATCAAGGATCTGTACAATGTGGAGATAAACTACAATACCTATCAGCAGGAGGTAGTCTCCTCCAAGGCTGAGCAGGAGCTCACATCCGCTATAATGTATGTAACAGACCCCGACCCCATGAAGGTGACCATGTTCAATTCCGCTACACAGTCGCCTTCCTATGACAACGTAAGATCCATGCTCGAAGCCAACGGATACGAGGTGACCGAGATAGACCCACTGTCTCAGCCTATCCCCGAGGATACCGATATCGTCGTTATCAATGCTCCGCTCAATGACTTTGATGAGCAGATCATAGACGGCCTTTACACCTTCCTCGACAATGGCGGCGCTCTTGGCAAGAACCTTGTGTATATCGCAGACAGCACCCAGAAGGAGACTGCAAATATCGACGCATTCCTCGCTGAATGGGGCATAAAGGTAGGCTCCGGCGTAGTAGGCGAGAATGATGCTGCCAACAGACAGACCACACGAAGCTACTACATCATCAGGGATTATATCCAGGCAAACGACTACTCCGTGAATGTAGCTCAGCCCGACCTCCCCGTGATCGACTACCAGTCAAGACCCATCGAGCTGCTCTTTGATACCAGCGATACCCGTACCACAGTGCCCCTGCTCACCACCGCAGATACTGCATTCGTGTTCACACAGGAGCTGCAGGAGGCATATGAGAACGGCACCGAGGTGGAGATACCCAACGGCACCTACAATACATGGGCAGTTTCCAAGAAGTATGTATGGGATGCGAACAACCAGCCCGTATACAGCAATGTGCTCGTTATAGGCTCCGGATGGACGCTCTGCTCTGACCTTACCGAGACCACCTACTTCAATAACGGTGACTACTTCATGTCCGTCATGAATACTATGACAGGCAAGAATTCGGGCATATCCATCATCGCAAAGGATCTCAAGGATGAATCCTTTGACCTTGACGAAGCTACCTTCAACAAGTACCGCGTGATGTATGTCATGATCATACCTCTTATAGCAGTGATCGCAGGTATCGCAGTATTCATCAGAAGGAGATCGAAATGAAGTCGAATCTGAAGATGCTCATCGGCGCTGCTGCCGCACTTGTGCTGCTTTCCGGCGTAACAGCGGCACTCCTGCTTTTCAAGCCTGTTGACACCAATGAAGGCGAGGAAGTGAGCGAGACCACTGCAGTCGTCAATGAGTCGAGACTTCTCTATGAGAAGGCACAGAGCGACATCGAGAGCATAGATATAACCAACGAGACAGGCACATTCCGTATAAAGAAATTTGCCGATGATGCATGGTTCGTGGAGGAGTTTGCGGGCTTTACCCATGACACCTCCGCAATATCCTCACTGCTCGGACAGTCCTGCACCCTTACCGCAGCGAAGAACATCGGTTCGGATGTGTCCGACCTTTCGGTATACGGTCTTGACAAGCCCCGCGCACAGGTGAACATCACCTTCGGCGACGGTACGGTCAAGGATGTGGCAGTAGGCTCTGATGCCCCTGCAGACGACCTTGTGTATGTTATGCAGTCGGGCAATGTGTAT
>JAFPPJ010000208.1 GCA_017410745.1 Oscillospiraceae bacterium | reverse complement strand
GAGGGCTACTACAAGCAGATATACGATCTGCAGTGCGGAGGTGATGAGCATGCGCAATAAATACGACGTTGACGAACAGCTTGAAACACCGTTCAGTTTTGCCCATCTCAAGCGCGCATTCGTATACATCAAGAAGTACCGCAAAGGCATGATAGGCGCATTGTTCCTCTCTATGGCTGCAGCAATATTCGGTCTGACAGGCCCTATCATCACCAAGCGTGCCCTTGACTTCTCGATACCCAACAAGGACATAGGCGAGCTTATCATGCTTGCTGCCTTGCTGCTCGGCCTTTCTGCTGCGGGAACGATACTCGGCAATATCTCGGGCAGGATAATGACAAAGGCCGGTCAGAACATTATTTTTGACATACGTGAGGATCTGTTCGCACATTTGCAGGAGCTCCCCTTCTCATATTATGACGAGCGCCCACACGGAAAGATACTCATCCGTGTGATAAACTATGTGGACAGTGTATCCAATATGCTGTCAAACGGTATAATCAGCTTTATCCTTGAGATACTCAACATGATATTCATACTGATATTCATGCTGTTAGTGGACGTAAAGCTGACACTTGTGGCTATATCCGGTCTTCCGATACTCATGCTGGTAATGTTCTCGCTAAAAAATCTGCAGAGACGCGCATGGCAGGATGTATCCAACAAATCCAGCAATATGAACGCATATCTTCAGGAGAATATCGTAGGCGCTCGTATCACGCAGGTATTCACCCGTGAAGAGGAAAATGCAGGGATATACGATCGTCTCAACAGCAAGTACCGCAAATCATGGATGACTGCGGTGAAATACTCCAACCTGATATGGCCCGCCACCGATAATATCTCGACTGCTGTACGCGCGGCACTGTTCATCGTCGGTCTTGCTGTGATAGGCCCTGCGGGGATATCACTCGGTACACTGCAGGCAATGATCGGATACGCTTCCCGTTTCTGGCAGCCTATCATGAACCTGTCCAATATAATAAACAACTTCATCAACAATATCGCATATCTGGAAAGGATATTCGAAACGCTCGATGAACCCGTGACCATAAAGGACAAGGAAAATGCAGAAGACATCGGAGAGATAAAGGGCAGTGTATCCTTCAAGGACGTCACCTTCTCGTATGAGAAGGGCATAAATGTGCTCGAACATGTATCCTTCGATGTATCGCCCGGTCAGAGCATAGCACTCGTAGGCCCTACAGGAGCGGGAAAATCCACTATAGTATCACTGCTCTCACGCTTCTACGACATCACCGACGGTACGATAACAGTGGACGGCAAGGACATATCCGGCGTAAAGCTCGCGTCGCTGCGCTCACAAATGGGCATTATGCTCCAGGACAGCTTCATATTCAGCGGCACGATAATAGACAATATCCGTTACGGCAGGCTCGATGCCACCGATGAAGAATGTATCGCCGCCGCGAAGGTGGTATGTGCGGACGAATTCATACGCGAGATGGACGACGGTTATCTCACACAGGTAAACGAAAGGGGCTCCAAGCTGTCGGGCGGTGAAAAACAGCTTATAAGCTTTGCCCGCACGCTGCTGTCCGACCCTAAGATACTCGTACTTGATGAAGCCACATCCTCGATAGACGCACGCACAGAAGCCCTCCTGCAAAAAGGCATAGACGTGCTCCTGAAAGGACGCACGAGCTTTATCATCGCACACAGGCTCTCGACTATCAGAAGCTGTGACCGCATAATGTTCATTGATGAAAAGGGCATCACCGAATGCGGCTCCCACGATGAGCTTATCGCTCTGCGCGGAAAATACTACGAACTCTACACCTCGCAGGCAGTATGATCATACATACAGCTCAGGCCATATGACCTGAGCTGATGTTTTGTTTTTTGCAGCCGCTTTAGGTTTTGATG
>JAFPPJ010000207.1 GCA_017410745.1 Oscillospiraceae bacterium | reverse complement strand
TGGCACCAAACTATGGCATGATATGCCAGCATATCATGCCTGCATATCATGCCAGCATATCATGCCAGCATATCATGCAGAACAGTCCGATCGCTCCGGGAACAGGGGGGGAAGGCTATGACAGATGCAGAGATGAAAATAGCTATGGACTGCTCGGGGTTTGTGCTCCTTTCGGATGTTGTACCGGGCATCGTTCAGGAGATACGCTATTTCTCCACCTTCAATTTTGTTGGTGACCGTGTGAACGGTTATGAAGAGCCCTGTGCGATAGTCACAAGGGAAACAGCAAGAGCCCTGCTTGCGGTCAGCAATGAGATGAATGTCATGGGCTATCGTCTGAAAATATTCGATGCCTACCGCCCTGCGTGTGCTGTAAGACATTTCGTCATGTGGGGTATAGATGACCTTGACCAGCGTATGAAGCCGTTTTTCTATCCCGGGCTCGAAAAGCAGGAGCTGTTCGCAAAGGGCTATATCGCAAAGCAGTCCAGCCACAGCAGAGGCAGCACAGTCGATCTCACGCTGCTCGATATGAAGACCGGCAAGGATGCTGATATGGGCAGTCCCTTCGATTATTTCGGAGAGATATCCCATCCTGGGTATAAGGATATCACACCAGATCAGCTTTCCAACCGTATGCTGCTCCGGGACGCTATGCTCAGAAACGGTTTTGCGCCTATCGACTGCGAATGGTGGCATTTTACCCTGAAGGACGAACCGTTCCCCGACACGTATTTTGAATTCCCCGTATCATCCGGATATCTGAAAAGATAAGTGTATACGGCGGAAGAACAGGCGCAGGCTCTCTATCATCAAGTCTTTCGGCGACAGTCATCCATATCGCGTAATTGTATGCGGTATGATGCTTGCTTGCTTTGATAAGAATAAAGTATTTCAGGAGGAATAAACTATGGATATCAAAAAGACAAAAAACGGCAGTGCTCTTACCTGTGTTATCAACGGCAGAGTTGACACGACAACGGCTCCCGAGCTCGAATCGAAGCTCAAGGAGGATATGGACGATATCGACACGCTCACACTTGATTTTTCTGCTGTAGAGTACATATCTTCGGCGGGACTGCGCGTTCTGCTCTCTGCACAGAAGGTCATGAGCAAAAAGGGCGGCATGAAGATCACCGGTGTATCAGAAGCGATCATGGAGATCTTTGAGGTCACCGGTTTTTCGGATATACTGACGATAGAATGATCTTCGTCTCTTGATAAAGGCAGCGCCGGAAGACCGGCACTAACGAAAGGAAACGAGGAGCGTTACATATGACGTCAAATATCTATAATTTTACGAGGAATCAGAAGGATTTTTCTGCTATCCCGGATGAAGCCGAGAAGGTGGCAAAGTACACTGATCTTTCGCCGAAGGAGTCTATGCGTCTGAGACTGCTCGCTGAGGAGCTCATATGCATGATGCCGAACCTTGTCAGCTACGGCGGCAGGAAGTTCTGGATCGAGACCAGCGGCAGGGATTATGAGCTGCATCTTGATGTCAAGGCAAAAATTCCCGAGCTTATTGATGAAGAGAAGCTTCTCTCTGTATCCTCCGACGGCAGGAATGCCGCCGCGAAGGGCATAATCGGCAAGATATGCTCTGCAATAGACGAAATGATGAGAGTGAGCAATGCTCTTCCGGTCGATCAGTCAATGAATATGTACGGCATGACCGCATACGGTGATTATTCCGACTGGTCGCTGTGCCTGTACCGCGATATGCTGACTCAGGAGTATAACGGAGAAAGGCATGATGAGTTCGCCGAAGACTGGGACGAGCTCGAAAAATCCATTATCGCTAATATTGCCGATGATGTGAAGGTATGGATCAGGGGCGAGAAGATCGAGATCACGGTATTCAAGAGATTCAAATGATATAATGTCTGTTCAGAAAGCCGGAAAGCACACAAAAAACAGTATGAGGTGCTTTCCGGCTTTTTTGCGCAGAACTTTGAAAGTGATCTCATATCCGAAAGTCTGATGAATGGGGGTCAGTGATATGGAGCCCGGTCATAAACATAAATATCCTGAACTGCTGATAACCGCCGGGATGATTTTGTCTCTCTGCGGATGTGCCGGCAGCAAAACGGAGATCATACCCGCAGCACCGCCGTCCGACAGCGCCGTATCGGGCTTTCATGTCAGCGGGACGAAGCTTCTCGACAAGAATAACAATGAATTTGTCATGCGCGGGATAAATCATCCGCATTCCTGGTACAGGGATATGGATGAGACTGCGATCACGGCTATCGCGGCGACGGGCGCCAATTGTATAAGACTGGTGCTGTCCGATGGTGTGCAGTGGAGCAGGGACGATGCCGATACGATATCCGCACTGATAGATATGTGCGAGAAGAACGAGCTCGTGGCGATAGTTGAGGTGC
>JAFPPJ010000017.1 GCA_017410745.1 Oscillospiraceae bacterium | reverse complement strand
GACAGGAACAACTTCATAAAGAATGTCGTTCTTGACAATGTGCTTCCCGGCGATATCGTCGTTAAGGCAAGAGAGCTCCATTTCAATGCGGATGTCACAAGGGTAGTGCTCCTTGTTCGCATACTCTCCACTAATGACGTGTCCGCATATGATGTTATACAGAACCTGTTCCCCGACAAGACCAAGGACTTCGTGTTCAATATCACCGAGACAGACATCGTGCTTGTCAAGGAGATCCGTCCCAATATGGATCCCAAGGATCTCGAGAAGCTGGCGCGTTCCATCTCCGATACCCTTTCGGGCGAGTTCTATACAAGAGTCAATGTCGGCATAGGTACGCCTGTTGTCGGCGTTAAGGAGCTTGCGCGTTCCTTCAAGGAGGCACAGACTGCTCTTGAGGTCGGCAAGGTATTCGATACCGAGAAGACTATCGTATCCTATGACAACCTGGGTATCGCAAGGCTTATATATCATCTTCCCACCACTCTCTGCGAGACATTCCTGCAGGAAGTGTTCAAGAAGAATTCCATCGAGTCTCTCGATCACGAGACACTCTTTACCATACAGAAGTTCTTTGAGAACAGCCTGAATGTATCCGAGACTTCAAGAAAGCTGTTCGTACACAGAAATACCCTTGTATACAGACTTGAGAAGATAAAGAAGCTCACGGGTCTCGATCTGAGGGAATTTGACCATGCTATCGTATTCAAGATAGCTCTCATGGTAAAGAAGTATCTTTCTTCCAATCCCACTAAATTCTGATCCTGTCAAGAGGTGACATTTTGGTAGAACTCAGTCATGTCAGCGTTTCCTATGGGGAGAAGCACGCGCTCAATGACATCTCGCTGAAGGTGAATGACGGTGAATTCACATTCATTTCCGGTGATAACGGTGCGGGCAAATCCACGCTGATAAAGCTTCTTATAGGTGATGTCAAGGCGGACGTGGTAGACGGCGTAGAAACAGTTGTCAAGGTCAACGGCTATGACCTTACCACCATAAGCCAGAAGAGCATACCCGAACTCAGACGCACCATCGGATTCATATTCCAGGATTTCAAGCTGATAGATTCGATGAATGTGTTTGATAATGTGGCGTTTGTGCTCAGAAGCATAGATGCATCCACAAGCTATATAAAGAAACGTGTCCCTCAGGTAATAGGTCTGATGGGTCTGCAGAGCAAGATAAAGCAGTATCCGTCGGAGCTGTCGGGCGGTGAGCAGCAGAGAGTTGCCATAGCAAGGGCGCTCGTTACCAATCCGCAGCTGATAATAGCGGACGAGCCCACTGCCAGCCTTGACCAGCGTGCAAAGATAGAGACCATAAGGCTGCTCAAGGAGATAAACGACAAGGGCACGACAGTGATGGTCATAAGCCATGAGCATGAGCTTATACAGCGCTTCGGCGGCAGACTTGTAAATCTTCGCCTGGGCGTCATCACACACGATATACATATATGATCTGCTGCCTGCATAGATAGATAACGCAGTGCGGCACTGTGTTCAAAAGGAGATAACGGTCCATATATGAGACTTAGCAGCGTAGGCTATCTGTTCAAACAGGGCGTGCGGAATATATGGCATAACCGCATAATGTCGGTCGCCTCGTTCTGCATACTTACTGTATCGCTTCTTCTTATCGGCTTTACCGTGCTGTTTTCGGCGAATATCAATATGGTGCTGAGCAGTGTAGAGGATAAGAATGAGGTAATAATCTACATTACAGACGGTACATCGAATGAAGATATCGCTGTTCTTGGTGAACAGCTGAGAGAAACTGCCAACATATCAGAGGTGAACTTCTACTCCAAGGAGCAGGCGTTTGCGGATATAAAGAAAAATATGACCGATGCGGAGGAGATATTCAAGTATCTCGGTGAAGAGAGCCCTCTGCCGGATGCATACCGCATAAGGATAACCGATATCGACAACATGAGCTCTACGCTCATGGCCATCAACGGCTATAAGAATATAGAAAAGGTCAAGGCACCCTACGATTTCGTTAATGTGCTGACAGGACTCAATTCTATAATCACGCTGGTATCCGTGATCATCCTTGCGGCTCTGATCGTTGTCAGCTTCGTTATTATTTCAAATACTACGAGAGCAAGCGTTGATATACGCAAGAGAGAGATAACTATAATGAGGTTTGTCGGTGCGACAAAGACCTTCATCAAGATACCTTTCTTCATAGAGGGTCTCGTGATGGGCGTCATCGCAGGCTGTGCGGCATACCTTCTGACATGGCTCGGTTATGACAGCCTTGTATCCCTGCTTTCATCCGAAACCACGCTCTTTGCGGCGATGGGAGTTACGGGATTCATACCTTTTGCAAGGCTTTCGCTCTATGCCTTCTTTGGCTATGTGCTGGTAGGAGCGGTGATCAGCTCTGTCGGAACGGTGTTCAGTACGAGGAAGTATGTGAAGGTCTGAAACTGCACTTGGCAGATATCAAAAGAAAGGAACTGCTTTTGCAAATGGACAGAGATATACACAGATCACGGCTGAAGAAGTTGGCTGCCCTTGCAATGTCCGGAGTCATGCTTTTGATGACGGGTACTTTCAATGGTGTCGGGGCAGATCTTGCTGATGATATTGCCGATCTTGAAAATAAACAGCAGCAGCTTTCATCCGAAAGACAGGAGCTTGAAAGGCAGCTTGCCGAATATGAGCAGGGCGCTAAGGAAAGCGCTGAGTATCTCAAGCTCTACGACAAGAAAATGAAGAAGCAGGAGGCTGAGATCCTTAATCTTAAGGAGCAGATATCCATACTTGATACAAGGATCGCCGAGACCAGAACGCTCATTGAGGGCAAGACAAAGGAAATAGACGAGGAGATCGTTGAATTCAAGGAGCGTCTGCGTGTTATGTATATGGACGGTACAGACAGTATCGCATCCATAATCGTCGGCTCTGCTGATTTCTACGACATACTCATGCGCACAGAGCTCATGGAAAGAGTTTCAAGGCATGACAAGGAAATGATAGATGATCTCAACATCAAGATAGCAGAACTCAACCGTGAGAAGGCTGAGCTTGAGGTCACGATGACTTCCCTTGAGAAGAAAAGGGGAGAGGCAGAGACTGTTCTTGATGACCTTCGCGAGACATATAATGAACATGCAGAGATGAAGGAATACTACGAGCAGCAGGCTGAGATGAGCAGGACTCGCACAGAGGAAATGCGTCAGCAGGAAGCCGAAGTAGAGGATGAGCTCGTTATCTTCATCAGACAGCAGCAGGAGGAAAACGAGCGCAGACGTCAGGAAGAAGAAAAGCAGAGACAGGAAGAGGAGCGCAAGCGCAAGGAAGAAGAGGAAAGACAGCGCAAGGAAGAGGAAGAGCGCAAGCGCAAGGAAGAAGAGGAAAAGAAACGTCAGGAAGAAGAACAGCGCAAGGCTGATGAGGAAAAGGCAGCTGCAGATGAAAGGATAAGGAAGGCTGCCGAAGAGATCGAGGCTATGCGTCATGTTGAGATAGAGACGACGGTAGAAAACAATGATGAGCTTGACAAGGCTGCGGAAGAAGCTGTAAAGGCCGATCCCGAGCCCGAGCCTGCAGAGACCGAAACAGGCGGCAATACAGAGCCCGAGCCTCTCAGGGAGGAGGAGCCTCCCGCAGCTCAGACAGAACCTGCTCAGACAGAGCCTGTGCAGGAGAACGAGCCTGAGAATGACGATAACAACGACAATAATGAAGATAATAATGACGAGGACGAGGGAAGCAGCGTCTTTGACAGCGAGTCATCATCGGTGAGCATGGTATGGCCTTGCCCGACCGTACTCAATATGACCGACGGCTATGGCTACCGTACCGTTGATGAGGAAGGCGGAGCGAGCGATTTCCATAAGGGCATAGACATCACCAAGCCCGGCTGTGAAGGCGAACCGATAGTGGCTGCGGCATCCGGCACGGTCATCATCGCATCGGATACGGGCAATGGCTACGGTACACATGTGGTAATAGACCACGGCGGCAAGCTTTCCACTCTTTATGCACATATGTCGGACTGCACGGTAAGTGTGGGCGATCATGTGGAACAGGGGCAGACCATCGGACATATCGGTTCATCGGGTTATGCCTACGGAAAGCACTGCCATTTTGAAGTGAGAGTAAATGGTGAACATACAAATCCTCTGAATTACGTCAGCATGTGACAGCTTGGTATGTCCGGCAGGATTGCCGTGTGAGAAGACGGTCTGTGGGAAGTGCTGATGCTGTTGGAACGGTATATCATTGCGGACGCAGTTCCAGTATGAGGTGCTGTGTCCGCTTTTTGCGCACAAAAGCAGTGCTTTGAAAGGAATCATTTGGTATGAAACGTGTCCCGCTGGGAATAACGATCGGCCTTATGGCCATCGCTGCGGCAGTCTCATTTGTAGTGACGAGCAATTACACACTTGACAGATTCAATAAGAAAATATCCAATGTTAATGAAAAACAGGAATTTTACAGCAAGATATCTGAAATAGATACATTTGTCCGTATGAACTATGTTACGGACATAGACGAACAGAAGCTTATCGAGAGCATGGTAGGCGGATATATGGACGGCATAGGCGATGGCTTTGCCGAGTATATGACCGCCGATGAATATGCCGAATATATCAAGTCGATGGACGGCACGACACAGGGTCTCGGCTTCTCATATGAGAAAGAGCCCGGCGGATACATACGCATCACAGAGGTGGATATAGGCGGTGCTGCCGAGGAAGCAGGCCTTATCGCCGGCGATATAATCACCGCCGTGAACAATACCGACGTTATTGCATTCGAGGGCGGATTTGATGAGGCGGTATCTCTGTTCAAATGCGCCGAGGGCACAAGGGTAAGGCTCTATATAAAGCGTACTACCGAAGAGGAAGGCACGAACTTCATCGACTACGATGTAATATCTCAGGTGGGCGAGCATATCACTATCAAGGGCAGCCTTATCAACAAGACCGGCTGGATTGAGTGGCTCGGTGTCAATGACAAGACACCCGCACAGCTCCGGCGTGTGACGGATGAGCTCATAGCCATGGGAGCAGAAAGCCTTATATATGATGTGAGAGGGCTGTATTTCCGCGAAGTGCCGATACTGAGCCAGTGTATGGATCAGATACTCGACAGGGGCGCGGTCACCGCATTATATCAGAACGGTACGGCTGAACAGATAATATGCTGCACTGAGGCAGAGTCGATCAAGATGCCTGTGTGCGTACTCGTGAATGAGGACACCTGCGGGCTTGCCGAGATATTTGCAGCATCCCTGCGTGACTATGCAGGCGCAAAGGTGATAGGCGCTGCCACTAAGGGCAACGGCAGGATGCAGATGACTTATATGTGTTCCGACGGGTCGGTGGTGATATTCTCAAATGCAGAGCTTTCCACCGAGAACAGCGGAGTTATAACCGGTACGGGCATCATACCCGATGAGACGATCGCACTTCCAGAGGGAGTTGATCTGAGGAGCTCAAGCGATGTGATAGCTGAGGATACACAGCTGCTTCACGCACTTGATATAATCGAGCAGCAGACAAAGGAATGACCATATGCGAAGTATATTTGATTTCGGCTACATATATGATATTATCCTTCTGATGCTGTTCATAAGCGGCTGTGTGGATATATACGGACTTGCAAAGGTCATGAAGGGCACGGTCGAGGACAAGAAGGAATACGCCGAGGAGATAATACGGTGGTTCAAGCTTGTGATGTATGTATTCGCAGGCGGATGGTGCATATATCTTTGTACGCTCGGGCAGTATGATGCAGCGACCTGCGGCATACATATCGGCATTGCCGTTCTGCTGGCGGTGGATCTGTGCCTGTCACTATACATAAAGCTGCGGTACAGGAGATAATATGGGGCTCAGGGACAGGATAAAGGGCTTTCTTAAAATGTCGGGGCCATATGCGGAGGCTGCACAATACCTTGCTTCGCACGGCTATGACAGGGAATATATCGCGATACTTGACAGACTTGCTCAGGGAGCAAAGAAGCGCGATATTCCCGATGGGATGGCACTAAAGGCTCAGGGACTGCTTTTCATGGGGGAGCTTGATGAAGCAGCGGAGGTCTTCGCACAGACTGATGCAAGGGGAGTATCCCGTGAGATAGCACCTGTATTCATAAATAATTATATACTCTGCCTGTTTTTCCTTGACAGGTTCAAGGAAGCAGGGGAGATCTACAAGGAGTACAATGATATAGCCCTTGACGGATCGGTCTATATGAAGCGGTCGGTCGGCATAGCAGAGCATATCAGCGGCAGATACGAGAATGCGGTCACCGTATTCGTGAAGCTCTTAACCGAGCCCGATCCCCGCTGTACCCTTATGGCTGATATATGCCTTGCAAGGTCGATGCTGCGTCTTGATATGGCGCCGCGTGCAAGGGAGATAGCGAACGGATTTGCGAAATACCACGGGAAGTCACAGATAACCCGTCTTACAGATAAGATCATCATGAAGTCAACAGCGCCTAAAAAGAGGAAGAAAAAAACGTGAGTAACAAGATCAATGTGTTTAAGGCAGTGCTGTTTCTCGTGCTTGGTATCGGAGTGAGAGTAGCCTCTTTCTATTATCTGGAGGCTCCGTACAGCAGTGTTGTACCTGTGTGTACGCTTGTGATACTGACATTTATCATGCAGCATATAGTTGAACATGACAAGCCGTCATTTTTTAATATGGCAGGTACCGGTCAGTCATTTGTGAGCGGTACTCTATCGGCGTTCCTGTTGTATGTGGCGCCGCTGTATATACTGTGGTCGGCAGGAGAGCTGCAGACGGGCCGATATATGGAGGCCGATATAATCGGGCTCTGCACGGACATTCTCGATAAGGCACTCTACCCGACACTGCTGATATTCGGATACCTGTTCCATGTGCTGTGGTCACGCTTCTCGCTGTATAAGGCGATAAGCATATGCACAGTGCTGTATGCGGCATATTTCATATACATACGCAATATCATGTCTGAGGAGGTATTCTCACGCCCGGGCAGCTTCTTTGTACTGATGCTGAATGTGGCGATGCTCGCATTCTCCATATCACTGATAGAATTCACATACGGTGACATAATATCACCGCTGATGTGCCTGTTCACCATGTCGCTGCTCGAATGTCTGATATCGCTGTTCAACATAAGGCTATACGGCGTAGTGATAGACAGCTGTCACGGCGGATTGTTCGTATCTCCGCTCGTTACACTGATGCTGCTCATACGCATACTCACACTTTTCATCGTCATTGCATACACAAGGCGCAGGAAGACGGAATAACGGAGGACATATGGAACTTGCAGGCACCTGCGTCATACAGATACTGGTCATGTTCATACTCGTGGCAGTCGGGTATCTGTGCGGCAGGATAAAGATGATAGACAAGGCCGTTAACGCTAAGCTTTCGGCCTTTGTGCTTGATGTGGTCAATCCCGTGCTCATATTCAACTCATATCAGAGGGAGCTGAGCATGGAACTGCTGAAAAATCTCGGTATATCCGTACTTCTCAGTGCTTCATCATATGCACTGCTGATGACAGTGCTGTATATAGTATTCAGGAAGGACAATTCGCCCGATACGGTCATCGCCAAATTCTCCTCGGTGTATTCCAACTGCGGATTCATGGGGATACCGCTTATAAACGGGCTTTTCGGCGCAGAGGGCGTGATGTATGTCACGGGCTATCTCACGGTATTCAATCTGATGGTGTGGACACATGGCGTGTCTCTTTTTTCGTCCGGAGGAAAGCCCGATGTGAAGAAGATACTTCATTCGCCGTCCATAATCGCGATCGCTCTTGGACTTATATGCTATGTGGCACAGATAAGGCTGCCCGGCATCCTTTCGAGCGCCGCAGAGCATATAGCAAACTGCAATACTCCTCTTGCCATGATATGTGCAGGAGTAACCATAAGCTTTACGAACATCCGCGAGAGCATCACCAACAAGAAGGTGTATATAGCGCTGCTGCTGCGCCTTGTGGTGTGCCCGCTGCTCTTCTGGGCAGTGTTCAGGCTCGTGCCTGTTCCCGATATCGTGTTCATGACCGTGCTGGTGGCATCGGGCTGCCCTGCGGCTGCTACGGGAACAATGTTCGCACTGAAATTCGGAGGCAACTCTGAGATGTCAGCCGTCGTATTTGCGGCAACTACGGTACTATCCGCTCTGACACTGCCTCTTGTAGTAATGCTGGGGGCAAGATGACAAAGAGAACATTCATCATAGGGCTTCTTATTGCGCTT